>NC_006395.1:300000-410554 GCF_000011085.1 Haloarcula marismortui ATCC 43049 | reverse complement strand
GACTGCGTCGGTTTCGACCGTTAGAACTAGTGGTATGAAGCGGGAAACCGCCGATGCTCTATGTCGAAGATCTCCCGCTTCACGAAGAAAGCAGTCCAGTTAGCTAAAAATGCTGTTGGTGAGCGAGGCGAAGTCGCCGCCCCCGAAGGGGGTGGCGGCTTCGCCGAGTATGCGGTGGTGTCGCTGCACTGTCTGCGGGTTTACCTGGAAAAATCCTACCGAGTAGCACTTGATTTGCTGAGTGAGATGCCACAGATACTCGGGGAGATCGGCCTCGACGCGGCCGATCTCCCCGACCACTCCACGCTAGTCAAGTGGTTTGACAGAATCAAGACTGCACTCTGGCGAGTGCTGCTGCGCCTGTCGGCGCAGGAGCACGAGCCATCTGGTCACGCCGCTATCGATGCGACATTTTTCGACCGCGAAAACGCTAGCAAACACTACTGCCGCCGGACGAATTACCGGGTTCAGACGCTCAAAGCGACAGCTCTCGTCGACACAGAAAGCCAAGCCATTCTAGACGTGCACTGTACGACTGAGAAACGCCACGACACGCAACTCGGCTGGCAGGTCGCCCGCCGCAACGCGGGCGACCTCGCCAGCCTCGCTGCCGACAAAGGCTACGATTGGATGGATTTACGCGAAAAACTCCGCGAAGAGGGCGTAAGACCCCTGATCAAACACCGTGAGTTCCGGCCCATCGATCACGCGCACAACGCGCGGATCGATGGGCCTCGATACCGCCAACGAGCGATGTGTGAGACCGTCTTCTCCACAATCAAGCGCACGCTCGGCGACGCCGTGCGTGCGCGAACTTGGTACGGTGAGTTTCGTGAACTCGTTCTGATGTGTGTCGTTCACAACATCAAGGAGACTCTGTAGCCGTGGAATCAAGCTATGTCTGGCGATTCACCACGGCCGACTCATTCTAATCACCCGGATCTTGGGGGTTTGATTTATCCACCAGATCCTATTTGTGAAGCCGTTACCGGATAATTCACGTGGCCTGTAGAGAAACTGAATAATTTGACTGGGACCCCTCTTGTTGCGTCTGTCACGCTGTTCGTTTGCCAATCAGGTCAAAATACTTTATTAAAATGTACTTTGATAGCTTGACCATGTTTTGTCTAACAGCCCGTTTTCTTCAAGGCTGTGCGCGTCCGATAAGTCAACATATAACGCTTTAGCAGTGTATATACTGGATTCAGATTCAGGATGGCACAGGAGTATCAGACGTATACTAATACCCCCGTCAGGGATACAGTGCAATGGTTTGATGTCGATGAGCAGCGACCGGCCAGCGGACACGGGACCGTCGTCAAGATGGAACGAGAAGCATCTGACAGTGAGACAGTTGACGTACACACTTCACGACAATGACGACTAACTGTGTCATCGTCTCTCAGCGGTATCCGCCTGAAAAGGGCGGCAATGCATCCAGAATTCACGACACAGCCGTTAATCTCGGTGATGAGTTCAACGTGACCGTTCTGGCACCGTCTCTCTGTTACCCACCGGGAAACTTCGAACGGACTTGGAAGCGCAAGCAGACAGAACGCGATGAGGGCGTGATCGTCCACCGCTTGTGGACATGGCAGCCACAGAGAGAGAACCCCTCTCTGCTTCGTCGACTTCCCTACTACGTTATATTCGCACTGCATGCGGCACTCTGGCTAGTCGTGAATTTCCGGCAGTATGACGTTGTCATGACATCTACACCGCCAATCACTACTGGGTTCCCCGGACTTGTGGCTGCTGCCATCGGGAATCCATGGGTAATCGATGTCCGCGATCTGTGGATTGAGAACTCAATCGCCCTTGGATACATTCAAGCAGATAGTCCACTGGTAAAGGCCGGCCGCACGTTCCAGCGTCTCGCGTTACACTCGGCTGATCGCATTACGGTAACGACTGAGACACTTAGAGATGCAGTCGGTGACACGTACGGCAGCGAACTTAGGGATCGGGTTCGAGTCGTCCCGAACGGTGTTGACACCGACCGGTTTTCCTCGGTATCGACTCCTGAAAATAACGACTCGCGAATCGTATACACCGGGAATATCGGGAGTGCACAGGCACTTGAACCGTGTATCCGGGCAATGCAACACGTTTCAAGTGACAACGCCTTGCTTCAGTTGGTCGGCGACGGGGACGAGGTGTCTCGGCTCAAGAGTGTGACAGAACGACTTGGGCTTGAAGACCGCGTCGAATTTGTTGGACTGGTGGACCGTGAACGAATCCCGGAGATCCTCGACAGTGCAACTGTCGGCTTGGCCCCAATAAAAGACAGTCCAGAACTGGACTATGCAATACCCACGAAGCTGTACGAGTACATGGCCTGCTCGCTACCCGTCGTTGTCACCGGGCGGGGGGAAATCAAGCGGTTCACAACGGATACAGACGTAGGGATCCACACGGAACCCGACCCAGAAAGTATTGCGGTAGCGATTGAAACCCTCCTCGAAAACCCCGAAAAGCGGGTGGCGATGGGTCAAGATGGACATCGAGTCGTATCCGAGGAGTATGACCGGCAAGCCATCGCGGGTCAACTTGGTGAGGTTTTTCGGACATTGACAGTGACTGAACGACGGGAATCGTGTACGACTCCAGATCCCGACCATGACTGAGCACCTGCAGACGCTTCCGAAAGCGGTCAGATTGTACGGACACACGCTCACACAGTTGGAGTCTGCACAGGTGCTTGGGATGGCCGAGCGGACGACTCGTAACACCTTGCTCACACGACTCCCGCTCGACTTCAACGGGCAATACGACGCAGCGATTCCTCGAACCCTCTCGGTGGGGACCAGTCCGATCAAAGCGGACCTTGGCCTGCTTCGTGCAGAACTTTCGGAGGCGACCGTCAAGATGTTCCAACAACGGAGCCGCCAGGCGGCCGACGGTACCCTGACGTTCCTTAACAGGACCACACAGCTCCGGTCGCCGGAGCATCCTACTTGGTTTGACGACCGGTTCGACAACTATCCGCTACTCTGGCCGCTGAAACTATACGCGTTCGAACCACTCCGATGGGCGACGCTTGGGTTTATGGGCTCACAGTCGGCCCCAGACAGGATTGTCGAGGTGTTCGACCAGTGGGTGCGAGACTGGGCCGATAGTATGGAGATCGGCCAGCCAGGATACCTTCGAAATGCGTGGACACCGTGGGCAGTGTCACTCCGCATACAAACACTCACCCGATACCTCGCGTGGCGGACTGGGGACACCCAGGAAGACGTTCCAGAGAGACTCACTGAGGCACTTGCCCGAGAGATATATCGCAATTCGCTTTTTCTCGCAAACCACATCGAGGCTGATGTCGGCGGTAATCACCTCATCGAGAACGGGCTCGCACTGCTCATGGCTGGACTCACTTTCCCAGAGGCTGACACGTCCTGGATTTCGGACGGGATCTCTGTCCTCGGCCGTACAGGGGCTAAACAGTTCCTTGCTGATGGCGGCCATTATGAACGGTCGCCGATGTACCATGCAATCGTTACAACGCGGTTCGTGACGGCCTGCTCGCTACTGGCAGCCAGTGATCGGTCAGCCCCCAACTGGCTGATAGCGATGACGAAACAGGCCGTAGCGTACTTGCGATACCTCTCACCGCCGGATGAGCGGCTCCCGCTGTATAACGACGCCGTGTTCGGGCAGTCGCTCCCGTTGACGGCCTGCCTGGGATACGCCGGGGCCGTCGGGTTCGGGGCCGACGACCGCCCGGTCCCGTCACACAGTCCGATGGGCGGCGAGACGGGGTACTACTGGCTCGACACCGACCACGGGCAGTTACTGGTAGACGGTGGGCCGGTGGGGCCCTCCAACTTGCCGGGTCACTCCCACAACGACATGCTGAGCGTCCTGCTCTGGGTCGACGGACAGCGCGTGCTCACGGATACCGGCGTGTACGATTACGCCGACAACGAGCGGCGGCAGTACGCCAGAAGCGTTGCCGGCCATAACACCGTCCAGGTCGGCGAGACGGAGCCTATCGAAATCGGCGGCAAGTACCTGATGGGCGCGCGGACGGAACCGACGGCCGAATACGAGGGGGCCGACCCAACTCTCTTCAGGGGGCATTATGAGACAGCCGCCGCAGCACCGGCGTCGTACCGGCACGACAGGACGATTCTCGCCAGCGACGACTGGTGGTTGGTTCGGGACGAACTTCGGGGACCCGACACAGAAACCGAACCAAGCGTCTCCCGACTCCACTTCCATCCGGAGGTCGCTGTCACAGTCGAGGACTGGGGAACGGTGCGGGCGACTGGCAGTGACGAGAGCTCGGCCCTACTCAGCGTCTATCCGCTCGGCGTCAGTGACGTTCGGACGACGACGACCGAGTACTTCCCCGAGTTCGGCGTCACTGAGGAGCGACAGACGCTAGAACTGGAGGCCGGCCCGGAGTCTGGGACGACGGCCTTCGGGTACCTCCTCGACCCGTCTGCTGGTGGCCACAGAGCGCCCAGCTGTTTAGATGCGGACAAATAAGCTAGCCGGGACCGCTACCGAGACGGTCAGTTTGGTGACCAGAGACGTGTTCGGTCTGTCAATCGGAGCTGTCACTTCTCGGTGTGAAAACCCGCACCTCAACTGAACAGACGCTTCAGCCGCGCAACGAGGCTCTTCGAGCGATCGCCGCCGCGCCGGCGCTGCTGGTCCGGCCCCGCCGAGGCTTCGGAACTGCCAACGTCGGTCTCTCTGGCGGGCGTGTCGCCGTCAGCGGCTTTGACAGCGTCAGCAATCATTCCTTCAGCGTCGTTAACAGCGTCTTTGACGGTTCCGTCGATTAGCGGGACACCGCTGAATCGGTCCTGACTGACCGACGTATCGGAGGCGATAATGGCGGCGTCGGCGGCTTCAATGTCGGAATCGGAGAGTTCGTTCTCCGCGCCCATCGCTCCCTGAACTTCCACCTTGATATCGTGACCCTGTTCTTCGGCTGTCTGTTCGAGGTTCTCGGCTGCCATCTGACTGTGTGCGATCCCAGTCGGGCAGGAGGTGACTGCGACGAGTTTCATGTGTCTAGTGTGGTGTGGACTTCGCTGCGCGTTGCGGCGAGTTGGGCGCGGTCCCCGCGCTCGCTCGCGGAACTGTACGAGGTTTCGCTGACGGCCGTCTTGACCTCCGGAATCGTCACGGCACTCATGCTGAGTTCGTCGAGGCCGAGACCGACAAGTAACTCTGTCAAATCTGGGTCACCTGCCATCTCGCCACACATCCCGACCCAGATGTCTTCGGCGTGGGCTGCGGTGACTGTTTGCTGGATGGCGCGGAGGACGCCCGGATGAGTCGGGTCGTGCAGGTCGCCGACGCGCTCGTTCTCGCGGTCGGCGGCCATCACATATTGCGTGAGGTCGTTCGTCCCGATAGAGAGGAAATCGACTCGTGCGGCGAGTTCGTCGGCCATGAAGACGGCACTCGGTGTTTCTATCATAACGCCGACTTCGGGATCAACGGCGTCGGCGTCGTAGTCGTCAAGACCGGCTGCCGCCTCTAGCGCGTCGAGTGCGGCGTCGAGTTCCTCGATAGTGGCCACCAGTGGGAACATGATGGCGAGGTCCCCCGCCCCATCCGCGGCAGCGCGTAGGAGCGCACGGAGCTGTGTGGCGAACAGGTCCGAATCCGGTGCGAGTGAGCGCCGGATTCCGCGTTCGCCGAGGAATGGGTTCTCCTCGTCTGGCAGGTCGAGATAGGGAATACGCTTGTCGCCACCGATATCCAGCGTCCGGACGACGACGCGCCCATCTGGGAACGTGTCGAGCGCTTGGCGGATTGCCTCGTACTGCTCGTCCTCCGAGGGGGGCGTCTCGCGGTCGAGAAAGAGGAACTCGGTCCGATAGAGGCCAACGCCGTCAGCACCCCGTTTTGCTGCGGGTTCCAGTTCCGCCGGCTGGCCGATATTTGCCGCCACTTCGACGTGTCGTCCGTCAGTTGTTTTGACTGAATCATTGACGACAGCGGCTCCCGACTCGTTCGCTGCGGCCGCTCGTTCGGAGTCGTCAGGACTGACCAGCAGGGTCCCGTTGTCGCCGTCGACCACGACCTCTGCTCCGTCTTCGAGGGTGTCGAGATCTGTCCCGATACCGACGACGGCTGGCAGAGCGAGCGAACGGGCGAAGATAGCTGCGTGGGATGTCCGCCCTCCAGTGACTGTGGCAAAGCCGGCGACGCGTTCTGGGTCGAGTTGTGCCGTGTCGCTGGGAGTCAACCGCTCGGCGAGGACGACACTGTCCGCCGGTAGGTCACCGAGGCCGACCCGCTCGCCGTCCGTCAGCAGACGGAGGAGTCGGTCACGCACGTCACGAAGGTCGTCTGCGCGCTCGGCCATTCGACCGTCCATTCCCTCGAACTGTTCGATGTGTTCGCCGAACGCGGCGTCCACGGCGTTGGGTGCTAGGCCCCCATCGGCAATCATCGTCTCGACTGTGTCCTCGATGGTCGGGTCCTCAAGGAACTGGATGTGCGCATCAAACACCGCGGCCTCGTCCTCTCCGACGCGTTCGGCAGTCGCCTCACGTTCAGATTCTAGTTCAGCGCGGGCGGTGTCGACCGCGTCGGCGAACCGCCGGCGTTCTGTCTCAGGATTGACTTCCACGTCGTCTGGGTCCGGGAGCGAGATGTCGCGACCGTACCAGACAACTGTCCCGACGCCGGAGCGCGGCGTGGCACCGGTCCCGTGGAGCGTGCGTTCAGCCATCGTCAGTGTCCAGTTCCGCTTCCGGCGTTGTCAGTATTCGTTCCAGCTCATCGAGTACGGATTCTGCATCCGAGCCGTCGGCGACCAGTTTGATATCATCGCCCTGTCCGACGCCGAGGCTGGTGATGGCGATCATACTCGCCGCCTGGACGAGATCATCGTCCGGCCGCCCGGCTGAGACCTCAGCCTCGTGGTCGTTGACGGCTTGGACGAACGCTGACGCCGGCCGGGCATGCAGACCGGCTTCTGGAACAATCGTCACAGTGCGCTCGACCGTCATGCGATGGCCTCCCGGAGTACGTCCTGAACGGTCGCTTCGTCCGCCGCCGCGTGGAGTCGGTCCCGAACATCGTCGTGCATCAGGGCTCGAGAGAGGGAGCTGAGGATATTGAGATGCTCCTCGCCGCCGGCTTCCGGGACGAGAATCATGAAGACGAGTGTCGCAGGCTCGCCGTCCATGGAGCCGAAGTCGACGCCCTCTTGCGAGCGGGCGAACGCGAGCGACGGGCGACTCACAGCGTCAGTCTTCGCATGTGGAATCCCGATTCCCATGCCGACACCCGTGGTGGTCTCCGATTCACGCTCAAGCAGTGCTTCGAGTGCGCGGTCGCGGTCCTCGACCCTGCCACTGTCGACCAACAGGTCTAGCAGAGACTCGATACACGCCTCCTTCTCCGCTGGTGGTTCGGACAGCGAGATGTGGTTTGCCGGAATCAGTTCTTCAATATCGTCCGCTGAGATTGCGTCTGTCATTGTACTCACCGTAATTAGTCATCCGTTGGTTGCGTGCTGCTCGTCTCTGCCCCGGTGTCGACGCGGTCCTCGAAGTCCGGCTTGATAACTGTCGCAACAACAGCCGTCACAAGCGAACCCAGCAGGATGCTGCCCAGGAATGCGAGCGGCTGGTTTGACAGGAGGACAACGAAGATACCGCCGTGGGGCGCAGGCATCGTGACGCCGAGGGCCATCGATGTCGCACCGCCGACAGCACTGCCAGCGACAATAGCCGGGATAACGCGGAGCGGGTCCGCGGCCGCGTACGGAATCGCACCCTCTGTAATGAACGACAGACCGAGCACGACGCCGCTTTTTCCGTTCTCGTACATCTCAGCCGCGTACTTGTGCGGGGCGATGAAGTTCGAGAGTGCGAGGCCGATCGGCGGAATCATCCCACCGATCATCACCGCCGCCATCGGCGCGTAGATTTCTTCGGTGATGAGTCCGGTCGCGAACACGTAGGCGACCTTGTTGACCGGGCCACCCATGTCGAAGGCCATCATCCCGCCGAGGATGAGGCCGACGACGATAGCCTGACCGCCCTGCATCGACTGCAGGAAGGACGTCAGCCCCTCGTTAGCGAGTGCGACGGGGACGCCCAGAACGAACAACATGATCGGCGTCAGAACTGCCATCGTTGCGACCGGGATTAGCAACACCGGCATCATCGGCTGGATGAACTCGGGGACATCGAGGTTCTTGAAGAAGCGTGCGACGTACCCAGCCAGCAGCCCAGCGACGATTGCACCGAGGTAGCCGGCACCGGCCTCGCCACCGGAGATACCGATTACTGTTGCCGCTTCGGCGACGACGTTTCCCTGCTGGAGAATGTACGCCAGCAGGAACCCCGGGGCGAGTCCCGGACGGTCGGCGATGGCGTACGCGATGTACCCGCCGAGGATCGGAACCATAATTGTCAGCCCGGCTACGCCGATCTGTGCGAGGAACCAGCCTGCCGAGCCGGTGTTCTCGAACACTGCCTGTGTGTCCCCTATCGCGTACGCGACGGCGAGGAAGATACCCCCGATAGTCACGAAGGGAATCATGAACGATACGCCCGTCATCAGGTCCTCCTTGACGGAGGTTACGTGAGCGCGAAGCGCACTCTCGGCCCGGTTTTGATCTGTCATGGTCAACGACATCGACAGCTACGCCCATTGTGTGATATAAAGATACACGTTTGAGCGTGTTATT
Organism: Haloarcula marismortui ATCC 43049; assembly: GCF_000011085.1. Classification (NCBI taxonomy): domain Archaea; kingdom Methanobacteriati; phylum Methanobacteriota; class Halobacteria; order Halobacteriales; family Haloarculaceae; genus Haloarcula; species Haloarcula marismortui. Next base: position 401,883 of record NC_006395.1, on the reverse strand, counting down.
TACCGAAACTGTTTGATATCTGTATTTGGGCGATTGTTTCTGCATGGAACTATAGCCATGAATTCGATGGAATAACAGACATATGCTTGTTAGTCGCCGGCAACTATTGGGGTGAAAATCCGAATGGGCGGTGCCACGCGCGTCATAGTACTTATGCCCGTCACTCGCACACACCGAAATATGGGTTCACTCTCGGTATCCGGGGAGGTGGCAACCGTCACCGTCGAGAAGATCGGGGGGATCGACGAAACGACAGTCGAGGTTCCACCAGGGGTGACAGTGCTTCGAGGCCGGAATGCGACCAATCGGACGTCATTTCTCCAGTCGGTGATGGCCGCCCATGGGAGCGAGTGGGCGAGCGTGAAAGGTGACTCAGACCAGGGGCGCGTCGAACTCTCACTGGGAGAGGAAACGTACACCCGAACACTGACCAGAACTGACGACGGGGTTGCCGGGTCTGGCCTCGGCCTTCTCACTGACTCGACAGTTGCGGACCTGTTCGCGTTCCTGCTCGAAGACAACGAGGCTAGGCGAGCCGTCGAACGGGGTGTGGACCTCCGAGAGATCATTATGCGGCCAGTCGATGTGGCATCTATCCACCGACAGATACGTGCGGCCGAACAGCGCAAGGAAGAGATCGATGCGGAACTCGACCGTATCGCGTCGCTCAAGCGTGACCTCCCGGATCTCGAGCGGCAACAGGCAGATCTACGCGACGAGATCGCTGAGACCAGAGATGAACTCCAGCGAGTGGAGGACCGAATCGACGAGCGGGACGCAGATTTCCAGACGACTCAAAAAAACAGGGACGAACTCGAGACGGCTCTCGATGAACTCCAGGCGACTCGGTCCGAACTGAAACGCGTTCGAGATGATATTCAGTCGGAGCAAGAGAGTATTGCGGCGTTACGCGACGAGCGGGGTAACCTCGCAGTCGAACGGTCTGGCCTCCCGGAATCGCCGACCGAACGACTCGAAGCGCTCGAATCAGACATCGACCGGCTTCGGGAACGAAAGCGGGAACTCTCAGAGTACACCACCCGACTGCAGAACGTTATCGGGTTCAACGAGGAATTGCTGTCCGGCGAACACCGTGAGATAACCGACGCTATCGATGCAAAGCCCGAGAGCGTGGGTGACATCACTGATCAGTTGTACAAGGGGTCAAAGACGACCTGCTGGACCTGTGGCTCGCAGGTGAAGCCGGAGCGTATCGAGTCGACGCTCCAGAGTATGCGTGACCATCTTCAGGAGATGGTGTCGGAGATCGGCAGTATCGAAGATGAACTCGATGAACTGACCGGCCAACGTGACAAAATTGCGGAGACACGCACGCGGGCACAAGAACTCACGGCGACAATTGAGGACGTTGACGCAGAAATTGAGCGACGGCAGACGACGGTTACTGACCTCCGAGAGCGACGCAACAACCTCTCGGCTCGCGTCGAGGAACTTGAGGAGCGGGTCACGACGCTCCGGACGGAAGAGTTCGATGAGGTGCTCGACCTCCATACGAAAGCGAACGAACTGGAACTGGAACTGGACCGGCTCGAATCCGAACGAGACGAGGTAAGCGAAGAAATCGCCGACATCGAGTCAGAGATCCGCCGGAACAACGAACTGGCCGCGCAACGGGAAGAGGTGGTTGACGAACTGATCGACCTCCGGTCGCGTATCGACCGTCTCGAAGCCGAAGCGACCGACCAGTTCAACGAGAAGATGGACGACCTGCTCGACATCCTCGGTTATGGTAATATCGAACGGATCTGGCTTGAACGGACCGACACACCAGATGACCCAGTCCATAATAGCGACGACAGCGTCACGGGGTCGACGTTCACCCTCCACGTCGTTAGGAGCACCGACAGCGGAACTGTCTACGAGGACACTGTCGGCCATCTGAGCGAAAGTGAGCGCGAAGTGACCGGGCTGGTGTTTGCACTCGCGGGCTACCTTGTTCACGACGTGTACGAGGAGGTTCCATTCATGTTGCTTGACTCGCTCGAAGCAATCGACTCGGAGCGTATCGCTTCACTCGTTGAGTATTTCGCTGAGTTCCCCTCCTATCTCGTTGTCGCGTTGCTCCCCGAGGACGCACAGGCGCTCTCAGATAGCTACAACCGGATTACCGATATCTGACCCGGTTGTAGCTCTCCTCAAAGACCGGATTTATTGAGCGATTATTCACAGTCACAGCCGCCGCGGTCGAGAAGGTCACTGATACTGTAACGCATTCCACAGTCCTGACAGCGAATATCAATGCTCACGAACACTCGATACTCGCCGACAGCGAGTTTGTCTGCGGTGTTCAGTCGGTCGACCGTGTCCCGAACGATTGTCTCGACGCGGCTGCGGAGGCGGTCGATAGTCCCGCGTTCCTGCTCAACCTGCTCAGTTTCTGATTCGGAGTCATAGCTCACACCGCGAACCTCTGTCAGGTAGTATCGAATCGCCTGATACGTGACGAACTGGTCTTCCAACGTATCGACGTCGATGCCGGCTCGGTCGAGTCGATTCCGCGCCTCGATCCGTTTCCCCGCACTGACATTGTCATCCGTCAGAAGCCGATAGAAGTTCGCCGGTTCGCCGTCGATCACATCCATGCCCGCATCGCGGATTGCAGCCATGAGCAGAGCTTGATTGAACCGATCAGCGAGGTCACGGAGACTCTGTCGTTCCCCGGTGTTCCCGAGCCAGGCGCGTTCCAGCTCCGCGCCCATCGACGCCAGTTCATACGTTTCGATCAGCTGTGCGACTTTGGACTGCGCTGACCCCATTATCGTCAGAATACGCCGGTCCGGTTTAGCCGTTTTGTTGCGAACGGATTCGTCTGGTCACTGTTCCGTGGTCCTATCTATTTATTATAGTCCTCTTCACCCAGATATGCGAATTTGAACCTAAATACGTGGTATATAGACTAATATGCCTCGGTATAGTGGTATACTGTCAGCATTTGCGAGTGTATCATCATCTACCGGTATCGAAATTTGTAGCTGAACCTTCCTCTGAATGGTCTGCTGTGATCTGAACAACCACGAGAATTTTATACATGAAATTACAAGCGAAACATTACACGATGGTCCCCTCCACCCGACGCACCCTCCTCCACAGCGTCTGCGGGCTAGCGACAGTTCTGGCCGGCTGCAGCGGGGTTTTCGAGAGCAGCGGCGAATCAACACGCACCACTTCCAAAAACAACGATTCGAGTGCCCCCGGAACTGGATCGGTATCTGACCCGGATACAGTTGTCACACGTGTGGACGCCGACCGTCGGCCAGTCTGGCTCGATGATGGAGACGGTCGGCCGACCGAAAGCCCACACACCCGTCGACTGGAGTCCGAGGTTATCGACACGACATCCAAGGCCGACCGGGTCACCGCTGCTGAAGACGTGGACCGGTCGCTAATCAAGACCTTCCTCGACGAGACTGACTTCGACACGGAAACAGTCTACGTCCAGACTGTGATGATCGAGGAGTGCTTTCGACTAACGCTCTGTCAGATCCGGTGGACAGCGGATAACATCACGACCGACTACGGTCGGGTGAGTCGACCCTACGACGAACCCTGCACAGCAGACAAGGAGGTGTACGCGGTCTGGCTCATTCGGATTCCCGATACGGTCAACGCAGACGACATCTCCAGTTATTCCTCCTCCATTGGAGGCAACAGCTGCGAAAGACAGCGAGTCGGTGCAGAGGGGGAAAGTGGAGACGGAAGCGAGGCAGCACCGAGTAGTGACCGACGCACCCAGATCGGTGGTGAGCAGGCATGACAGATGAGGCGTCTGAGACTGGCGGGAAATCCCCTCGGCTGACCCGGCGGGGTGTGCTCGCCTTAGCTGGGACCAGCGCCATCGCTGGCTGTAGCAGTATCGACAGTCTGGGTGGAGGAAGTAAGGCAACTATTAATACTTACAATTTGCCCGACATCTCGCGCGACGAAGAACGAGAGTCTCCTGTCCCCCCTTCGGTCCCGGTTACTATCACATCTGGCCATTTCGACGCCACACGGGAGCGGGTTCGCTCGCTTCTGGCGACGCTTCCCACGCCACTCGGCCCGGAAGAGATCCCGAACGGTCACATTCGCAAACATCTGACTGACGCCGCAAGCGATGCAACACAGGGTCTCGGTGATGCACGGACGGCCCGAACCGGCTTGATGGCGCTCCGGTCGTTGCGGCGCGCTCGTGAGAACGCCCGCTATGCCGCTGCGGGGTGGGGCGTCGTCGACCGTGGCCTCACCGCCGCTCCACTCCGGGATGAGTACAACCGGACCGTGTCTGGGGCACGCGAAACCCGGCAGGAGCACGAATACGTCGGGGCAGATCCGGTGCGTGCGGCGCTGGTTCACGCCCGAATTGAAGCGGGACTGGAGCGGGCCACTGACACGGATGTCAGGCCACGGGAGGAGTCAGCGCTGCTGTCTGTCGCCGAATGGGGCGAGACAGCCGAGGCGGCCCAAGTGTATCTTAGTGATGCTCGCCACATCCGGGCGCAGTTCACTGCCTCGCTTCCACCCGATGCGGGGTCAGTCAGGCAACCACTGACCGCCGCAGCAAAAGCATTGCTGGCAGACATCCGCGACCAGCAGTCGACCCTGGCGCCGGAACCGAACACGGACGACCGCACCCCTGGGTGGATGGTTTTCGACGAACTCTGTCGGGAAGCCCAGAGCGGTATCAGCCGTCTTGCGTATGCTATCGGGCCCGCGAGCGCTGTTGTCGATGCGAACAGTCAGCTCGCTCGCCTCCGAGCGCTCGACCGCATTCAGACGCGGCGGGAGGCAGAGGAACTCGCTCGGCCATCGGATGCGAAAACGGTTCGAGACATCAGACAGACCGCGTACGATGCACTCACTGCGGCCCTTGAATCGAGCTCACGGTCAGCACTGGCCCGGACGGTTCTCGTCGACGCCGGCCACAAGGTGATGGCCGCTGACCGTGAATTGACCCATCATCAGGGAGAGATTGCGGCGTCCACTCTCGATAGAAGCGTTGCGGACTACTGGTATGCGACAGCACTCGCCCGTTCAGCGTCAGCAGCCACCCAACAGACCGTACAGGCGCTGGAAGGCGATTGAAACAGCGGTTCGAAAACAATATTGCGGCTGACTCGCCGGTCAAAAGAACCGTGTTGACTGCCGTGCAAAAGGACTTATTGAACGTTGTTGCAATACATGAAATTCATAGCTGGTGATACGTTGTGGTACGAAATCACAATGTTACCACTGTTATTCCAGTACTGAACTACTGGGGAACAGAGGCTTTGTACGTTGAGCCCTCCTGTTTGTTTGTAATGGATTCCCGGGAACAGGAGCCTGCACAACAGCACGATACTGCAACCCAACCGACAGACGGCTTTGACGAAGAGAAGGCACGACGTGGTGCTCGTCTCCTGCTTGAAGCCGCTGGCCGTGACCCCGATTCGGCAGGACTATCGGATACGTGGAGTCGGCGTGTCCCGGACATGTTCGAGACGCTAACAGAAGGCGCTCGGTCCGAGTCGAAACCGATAATGCGTACCTTCGACGCGGAAACCGATGGTCTCATCGTCAAAACCGGAATTCCGCTTCACAGTATGTGCGAACATCATATGCTCCCTTTCCGGGGCGTTGCCCATGTGGCGTACAGACCCGGGGATCAGATGGTGGGGCTGTCAAAGCTCATTCGATACGTCCGGTGGCAGTCACGCCAGCTAACGACACAGGAGACACTCACGCGGGATATCGCAGCCGGCCTAGCCGACGAACTCGACGCTCACGGAGTCGTCGTTGAACTGACTGCAACGCACATGTGCGAAGTCATGCGAGGCATCGAGACGGAGACTAAAACGACGACCAGAGAGCACGTCGGAACCATCAACGAAGCGGACCGCACGCAGTTCAGGGAGTCGGTTCGACGACACACCGGCGGTCCCAACGGCCGTTGAGTGCTAGCGGAGGGTCAAAACTCATCGTATTAGACTAGTGACTGTCTGAGTGTGCTGCCTGTTCCGTATAGCACCAGACGTGAGGGTGTGCCCATCGCGGGCCAAGAGACACAACCGGGACTGACCGCGGGACTGTCAGGGTCCCGATAAAGTAGCCACCACAGCCGGGTCTGAGAACGAAAGGTCGTGGAGATAGCTGACATCGAGATTCCGCGGACACCGACGGGGAAACAATTAGGTGACACGTCGGGATAGCTGCAGTATGGACAGACAACCGCTACCTGCAACTACTGTGCCCGCCAGATGACGTTCGCGGACCAGCCAATCGGCGAGTTTCTCGACGCGGTTGCGTCGGAGCAGGTGACCCCGAGCGGCGGTGCGGTCGCACCTGTCGGCGGTGCGATGGGCGCGGCGCTCTGTGAGATGGTCTGCATTCACACCGTCGACACAGACGGGTCCGAGACAGCGGTCGATGAGCTCATCGATGTTGGCGGAGCTCTAGCTGACCAGCGGGAACGGCTGCTCGACCTTGCTGACGAGGATGCAGCAGCGGTCGATGCGGTCGGGGCCGCATTCGAGTCTGGGGACGCCGATCGGATTCAGGCGGCCTCGAAACGCTCAACCGAGGTGCCACTGGAGACGGCCGAGGTCTGTCTCGACGTGGTCAAGCAGGCCCGTACGGTGACTGCGAAGGGGGCGCCGGTCGCCGTCCCGGACGCAACTGTTGGGGCGCTGCTTGCCGCGGCAGCACTGCAGGCGTCCGTCTCAACTGTCCAGGCTAATCTCGACATGCTAGACGACGAATCAGTCGTGGCAGCGATGAAGCAGCAGGCAGGCAAGGTAGCGGCCGCCGGCGAAGCGGCGCTTGACGAAGCGGTCGCAAACGCGGAGCGGTGAGCGCCGTCCATTCGTTGACGGCTGAATGGCGTCCACTCAACGTCGAGACGACGAAACGCGAAACCTGGAACGCAGGACCGGGTTTCAGAACAGTCCCGAAATGTTGCCGTCCCCGTCGATATCCATGTCGGCCGCGGCCGGACGGGCCGGTAGGCCGGGCATCGTGAGCGCGTCGGCCGTAAGTGCGACGAGGAAGCCCGCGCCAGCGGATGGGTACACTTCGCTGATTTCGAGTTCCCAGCCCTCCGGCGCACCCTTCTGGCTCGCGTCGTCGCTCAGCGAGTGGAAGGTCTTGGACATGACGACCGGGTAGTCGTCGAAGTCGAGGTCGTTCATCTGCTCGATGTCGTCAAGCGCGCCACCGGTGTATTTCACGTCGTCAGCACCGTAGATCTCGGTCGCAACAGTGTGGATTTTCTCCTTGATGCTGTCATCGTCGTCGTACAGCATCCGGAAGTCCTCCTCGTTGCTCTCCTCGGTCGCCTCGATGACGTTCTCGGCGAGGTCGACGCCGCCCTCGCTGCCGTCGGAGAACACGTTCGACTCAGCCGCTCTGACGCCGAGGTCCTCGCGGCAGTGGTCCAGCACGGCCTGAACCTCCTCGTCAGTATCGTCCGGGAAGCGGTTGACGGAGACGACGACCGGGACGCCGAACTTCTGGAGATTCCGCGCGTGCTTATCGAGGTTTGAGAAGCCCGCTTCGACGGCTTCGACGCCGGCCTCGCCGATCTCGTCGTAGTCGACGGGCCACTGGTTGAGTCCGTGATACTTGAGCGCACGAACCGACGCTACGAGTACGACGGCGTTTGGCGTCATGTCGCCCTTGCGACAGACCACGTCCATGAACTTCTCGGCCCCGAGGTCGGAGCCGAAGCCGGCCTCAGTGACGAGGTAGTCGCCCATGCCGAATGCTGTCTTATCGGCGACCAGCGAGTTCGTCCCGTGAGCGATGTTCGCGAACGGTCCGCCGTGGACCAGTGCCGGCGTCCCCTCGATAGTCTGGACGACGTTCGGTTTGATCGCATCCCGGAGAAGCATGGTTGCTGGGCCGGTCGCCTCGATGTCCTCGACGGTCACCGGGTCGCCGTCTTCGTCGTAGGCGACGATGATTCGACTGACGCGCTCTTTCAGGTCCCCGATATCGCTGGCCAGACAGAGGACCGCCATCAACTCGGAGGCCGCCGTCAAAATGAAGCTATCCTCTCGCGGGGTCCCGCCGGTCTTCCCGCCGAGGCCGACGACCGTCTCACGGAGTGCGCGGTCGTTCATGTCGATAGCCCGCGGCCAGGAGACGTTGTTGATATCAATATTCAGGTCGTCGCCCTGTGATATCTTCGCATCGAGCATCGCGGCGATAAGGTTGTGTGCTGAGGTGAGTGCGTGGAGGTCGCCGGTGAAGTGGAGGTTAATGTCCTCCATCGGGAGGACCTGCGACCGGCCGCCACCCGCTGCGCCGCCCTTGACCCCGAACACCGGGCCAAGCGACGGTTCTCGGATCGCGATCATCGCCTCCTCGCCGACGTGATTGAGCGTTTGCCCAAGACCGACGGTGGTTACCGTCTTCCCTTCGCCTTTCGGCGTCGGCGTCATCCCGGTTACCAGCACGAGGTTCTGCTCCCTGTTTTCGGCCTGTTCGCGGAGACGCTCGATGGCGTGTTGTTTGACTTTCGCGGTGTATTCGCCGAAGTACTGGAGGTCATCGAGGCCGAGTCCCCACGGTTCGACCAGTTCCCAGATCGGCTCCATGTCGGTCGACTGGGCGATGTCGTAGTCCGTCGGAATCGGCTCCTGTGTTTCTTCGGTCGCGGATTGCTCATCCTGTGAAGACATCTCGACTAGCATTTCCCTGCACCGTCGTAATAATGTTAGTGAAGCTGACACTACCGGGATAGGATGTGTTCGAGATACCGTTGCAGACCCCGAAAGCCACATCATGTATCTCGGCTTACGAGAGTAGTTCTCAGACCCAAGAGCAGGCCGGACAGTAGCGGTCGCGAAGTCGAGATTTGGGAGCATACTTGACCGGTGCCTCAGGCCCAGTATCGGGCGTTTGCACCGATTCAGCCCGAATTGTCATCGGTTCGCACTATCGAAACAGGTCCTCTCTGGGGATAAATTAATCAGGCTGCCGCCGCCCAATTGTGCTATGGAGTACCACGAGTCGGCGGACTACCTGCAGTCGCTACAGCGTCGTCGGCCCAAGTTGGGGACCGATACGACGGCGCGGATGCTCTCACATCTCGGTGACCCGGACGGCAGTTTCGACAGCGTACAGATCGCCGGGTCAAACGGAAAGGGAAGCACCGCCCGGATGACCGAGAGTGTGCTTAGAGCCGCCGGGCTAGATGTCGGCCTATTTACCTCGCCAGGGTTGAACGGCTTTCGGGAGCAAATCACGGTCAACGGCGGTCGGGTACCGAAAGCGCGGGTGACGGAGTTTGTTGAACAGATAGAGCCCTGTATCAACCAACTGGCTGCCGAGGACGACAAGCCGACACATTTCGAGGTACTCACTGCGCTGGCGCTCTATCACTTCGATGTTGAAGACGTCGACGTGGCAGTCTTGGAAGTCGGTATCGGCGGCCGATACGACGCAACAAGCGCGGTCGATCCCGTCGCAAGCGCTGTCACTAGCATCAGTTTAGAGCACACCGACCTGCTCGGCGACACAATTGAGGAGATCGCTCGCGACAAAGGGCAGGTCGCCCCAAGCGACGCCCCGCTCGTGACGGGAACGGCCGGCGCTGCCCTTGATGCAATCCAAGAGATTACCGACACTATCACTGTCGGTAGTGAGGCGGCCGATGTGACCGCCACGGAGAACGGCATGCGCTCGGCTGTCGAGAACCGTATCTCACTCACGGGCTCTAACTGGGCCCTCGAATCGAACCTCAAGCTGCTTGGCCAGCATCAGGCGGAGAACGCCGGCGTTGCTGCGACGCTGGCCCGACAACTCATCGACGTGGACACGGAAACCATCTCCGAGGGACTGCGGGCCGCGACGCTGCCGGGCCGGTTCGAAGTCCGGTCGACCGACCCGATGGTGGTCCTCGACGGCTCTCACAACCCAGGTGCGATGGAGACGCTGACGACACTCATCGGGCGGTATGAGTACGACGACCTCCACGTGGTCTTCGCCGCAATGCAGGACAAGGAGTACGAGCAAATGATTGCGACGCTTCCGGCTGTCGAGACGGCCTTCGCGACGCGACCAGCAGTCGACCGAGCCGCGAGCACCGAATCGCTCGCTGCCGCGTTTGAGGGGCAGGCAGCACAGATACAGCAGGTTGAGTCCGTCCCCGAAGCTACCGAACGAGCAATAGCTACGGCCGGCGAAGACGACTTCGTGCTCGTGGCGGGGTCGCTCTACGCGGTGGCTGAAGCTCGGGACCGCTGGAGTCGGCTGGTCGTTCCCAAGGAGAACCTCCAGCAGGCGTCCACGGGAGAGACTGCTGGAGTCGAAAACGAGCCACAACTCCACCAGCAGATGCTCTCGGTCACATTGCGGCGCGACCAAGCGGGAGTCGTCAAACAAGAGTTCGAAGACTGCGGCGGGACCTGTACCTGTTCGACTGTCGGGATGCCGGAGAAACTTGTCGACACGACGCTTTCGGGGACGCCGCGACAATTTCAACAGCTCACCGACCGGCTGGCTTCAGCGGGGTTGGGGCTCGGTTGCCTCGCCATACAATTCGAAGAGATGCTGTCTGAGCGGTCGTTCCCGCCGCCGTTTGACGGTGAAGAGGCGGCTGTGATGGGTATTCTCAACGTCACGCCAGATAGTTTCTACGACGGTGGCGAGTACAACCGTCGAGACCTTGCTATCAGTCATGCGGAACAGATGATCGAATCCGGGGCCGATATCGTCGATATCGGCGGCGAGAGCACGCGTCCTGGGGCAGAGCCGGTGTCTATTGAAACGGAAATTGATCGCGTAGTACCGGTCATAGAGGCCGTTTCGTCGCTTGACACGACTGTTTCCGTAGATACCCGAAAGGCTGCCGTCGCTGACGCGGCGCTGGACGCCGGTGCCGACATCGTCAATGACGTGTCGGGACTGTCGGACCCCGAGATGCGGTTCGTGGTTGCCGACCACGACGCGTCCGTTATCCTGATGCATAGCCTGTCTGCGCCAGTGGACCCAGGTCGGACGGTGACCTATGACGATGTCGTCGATGACGTGCTTCGAGACCTCACGGAGCAGATACTGCTCGCCGAGCAGGCCGGTATCGACCGTGAACAGATTATCATAGACCCCGGCTGCGGGTTCGGGAAAAACGCCGCCGAATCGTTCGAACTTGTCGACCGGCTCCACGAGTTTCAGGCGCTCGGCTGTCCGGTGTTGGTCGGGCACTCCCGGAAGTCGATGTTTGCCGAGATGAGCGACGCAGAAGCGGACAGGCTGCCGCCGACGCTGGCAACGACAGCGCTTGCCGCTGAACGCGGGGCTGACGCCGTTAGGGTCCACGATGTCTCCGAGAACAACGCCGTGCTCAAGACCGTTTCAGCGACGGCGGCTCGGCCATCCCAGCTTCGACAACAGTGATACCTGTGCAACCCCAAGAACGTGTATGGTACAGTTTCCGGTTCAACTCGGCTCGGGTCTGCTCGAGTCCGTCGGGCAGGTGGCAGCAGTCGCTGGAACCGTCGTCCTTCTGTTGATACTCGTCGGTCTGGGTGCCTTCGCGTACAAGAGCGTCGTCGGAGACGGCATCCGCTGGCCTGATGAGCAGGAAGAGATGGACAGTGACAATGACGACGGTGTCGTGCAGGGAAGCCGTGAGGACGACTGGAAGTACTACTGAAGGCGAATCCAACTCGCGTGTGAACGGACAGGGCTCCACTCTTGATCCTGTAGCCGTTTCGAAGCACCATACAGTCGGCCACACGACGGCACTCCGGTTGGTGTGTATTGTCTAATCGGTACTGTGGTCGTAGGAGTGTTCAAACTCCCAGTGGTACCGACAGTCCGTACAGGTCGCCCACTCGGGAATGTCGAACCGCTCGGGATGTCGTTTACCGTGTTCCATCCGGCTTCGACAGACCGGGCACGTGAAATATAGGAGGGTCATGTCAGCGAATTCGTCGTGGCCATATTCACCGACACACCGTGGACAGTCGATGCTGTCACGCGCGTTGTGCTGGAAGATTTCCGACTCGCATCGTGGACACTCAACTGTCGCTGGCGGCCGTCTCGCCCACCCGATGTCACCGTCGTATGTCGTTGTTGCCGTGTCCATGCTCGACAGCCTGAACTTGTTCGGCCCGTCATTACGCTGGAGCGGCGCAACGACCCGCTTGCCAACCCAGACAAGCTTCGAGAGCAGAACTGCGGGCCATTTAGACACTGTGACATGGTATGTATTCTGACCGCTTAAATCTCCGGGCGGGCCGGCGCTAACCCAGTGCTGTGCGGTCGGTAGGTTTTCACGGCGACCCACGGTATGTGGAGTATGAGTTTTGACGCAGCTGCCAGCGTCGCGCCGAGCCTCCCGAGGCTGGCGGCAACCATTTGGAACCCCGTTGTGGGACAGCTCGCGCCCGGCGTTAGCACTGAACTGTCCAGACCGCTCCGCGGGCTCGGCTCGTTCGTTCTCGTGCTCGTGGCTGGCGCACTGGTACTCCGCCTGCGGCAGAGCTACGTCGACGAGTCGGTCAACGCGATTTTAGACAGCCCGGCGACGGCTGTCCTTTACGGCATCGCTGGATACATGATCGTCGGTATTGTCGGCCTCTACGGGGCAACGACGCTGGCCCGCCTCAGTGTCGCTGGCGGGGTGTTCGTCCGCATCGCGATTCTTGTCAGTAGCGCGTTCGTCCTGGTCCTCACAAGCTTCGGATTTCTCGTCGTCGGCACGCTCGTCACTGATACTCTGTCCAATCGACAACCGGTGTTGGGCCTGCTCATCGGCGCATCACTCAGTGCTGTTCTCTGGGTCCTGTTTTCACCTGCTGGCAGTATCGTGTCTAGCCTTGCCATCGCCGCGTTCGGAATCGGCGGTGCTGCCCGGCTCTGGATACATTCTGAACGGACGGTCGAAACAGAACTGGGTGGTCGGTAGTGTGAGCAGTTCCGACCACTGTTAGCGATAGCGCCCAGATCTGACCGGGCGAGACGGAAAACGCCAAAACGCGAGCGCTTCAGTCAGTGCTAGTTGCCGTGTCGTCTCCCGGGTCTGAGATATCCGTCACCATCTCGTCGCCAGCGGTCACGACATCTACGTCATCCCGTTCAGAGAGATCCTGAATTGTCTCTGCGAACTCTTCGGATTCGAGTATCTGGTACTCGTTATCGAGCCCCAGATACACCGTGTAACACATCAGACACAGGATGAGCGCGAACGGGAGCCCCGTGGTGATTGCGGCCGTCTGGAGCGCCGTCAGCCCGCCCCCGATGAGCAGGATCGACGCGACAAGCCCCTCAGTGAGGGCCCAGAAGATCCGCTGTGTCCGTGGCACGTCGTGTTTCCCGCCCGAGGTCAGGTGGTCGATGACCAGAGACCCCGAGTCCGACGACGTGACGAAGAACGTGATGACCAGCAGGGTCGCCAACAGGCCGCTAATCACGCCAAGCGGGAACTGCTCCAGCAGGGCAAACATCGCAACGGTCTGGCCGACTTCGTTGTAGGTCGCTAGCGCCTGTCCGTTCCCCATCAGTGAGTTGAACATCGCGCTGCCGCCGAACACCGACAGCCAGAGCGTCGAGAACATCGACGGAAGGAACAGGACGCCGAGAACGAACTCCCGGACGGACCGTCCCTTCGAAATGCGTGCGATGAACATCCCGACGAACGGCGACCATGCGATCCACCAGCCCCAGTAGAACACTGTCCATGCGGTGGGGGTCCCGTTCGCCGCTTCGTTGAGCGTCCCGGTAAAGAACCCGAGCGCGAGGATGTTCCCGAAGTACGCGCCAAGCCCTTCGGTCCACGTCCCGAAGATGTACACTGTCGGGCCCACGATGACGAGGAACCCGAGCAGTGCGAACATCAGGTACAGATTGAGCGTGCTCAGCCGCTTGACACCGCCATCAAGCCCCGCCGCGACCGAGAGGGTCGCGATGAGCGTAATCCCAGCGATGAGGGCGACTTGCGGCCAGGTTCCTGTCGGGATATTTACCGCGCCGAGCATATCACCGCCCACGTAGGAGAGTCCCGTATTGACCTGCGCAACACCGAGTCCCAGCGAGGTTGACAGTCCGAACAGCGTCGCGAACACCGTTACGAGGTCGATGATGTGGCCCGGCCAGCCGTAAATCCGCTCGCCAAGCAGGGGCCAGAATATCGACCGGAACGTAAGTGGAAGCCCGCGGTTAAACGAGAAGAACGCGAGACCGAGTCCCACGAGGCCATACACCGCCCACGGGTGAAAGCCCCAGTGGAAGAACGTCTGTGCCATCGCGGCGGACGCTGCCGCACCGGTTCCAGCTTCGGCCCCAAAGAAACTCGGCGGGTTCTGGAAGTAATACAGCGGTTCTGAGACGCTGAAGAACATGAGGCCAATACCCATGCCGGCGCTGAACAACATCGCCATCCAAGAGAAATCACTGAACTCTTTTTCGGCTTCAACGCCGCCGATTCTGATATTGCCGTACTTGCTGAAGGCGAAGTACAGCAAAGTAATGATGAACACGTTCACCGCAAGCAGGTAGAACCAGCCGAAGGTGTCACCGATGGTGTTGAACAGCCACGTGTACGCGGAGGCTGCTGTGTCGCCCAGCAGTATCGTTATGGCGATAAATAACGCAATGATCGCCAGCGCCACCGGGAAGACCACCGGGTGGATATCGAATCCAGCCGCCTGGATGTTCGTGTCACCGGGCTCGCGGTCGGACTCCGGGTGGAACAGTTCTACCTGGAGCCCGTCCGACATTCCGCCGGTTTGGTCGTCACTATCTGCCATACGTTACCCCTCTCGAACGCGGTAGTGATCTGTGGTGTCTCATTGTCGTCGTTTCGGTCTCGCTCTGTCATGGTCCGTTGCTACCGTCATGCCAGCGACATCCCGGCGTCGGGCGTCTGCAGCATTCGCATCCTGTTTATCTCACTGTACTCGCTTGTGCGGGCACGGCGTGCCCGCGGAGCTATTGTCGACGTGTTTTATGTGCTACACAGTCTCATACATATGCACTGATGCAACTCTAATAAAACTTCACCTTAGACAGCAGTATATCATGGACTGAGGCGCTATACTGCGGTGGTTCGGCAGACACGTACTCAATCTAGTACATTGAGGTTTGCTGGCCGTCGGTGAGTCGTTCGATCATCTCGCGTTCCAGTGGGCGCGTATTTATTTCGGAATCCCACCTACCACCAGTATGGGACGACTTCTGGCAACGGGGGCAGCTGCGGTGGCAGCACTGCTGATGGGCGTCGGCCTCATCGGGATGACAGTTGGGGACTTTCGGCTTGCAGGATTCAGTTTCCTCAGCGCCAGTCTGGTGATCTACATACGCGAGACGCGATTGATAGACGCGCAGTAGAGTTAAATATCGTTGACACTCATCCGCTGGCTGATGACTGGGATGCTCGACGTTCGGACCACCTTGTCCGTCGTTCCGCCGAGCAGGTTCCCGAGTTTTCCGCGGAACGCTGAGCCCAGAACAATCGCGTCCATGCCTTCGCCTTCAGCAAACTCGACGATCTCTTCGCTGGGCGCGCCGGTTTTGAAGTGCGTCTCGTAGTCAACACCGTGTTCTTCGGCGACAGTCCCGAGATTTGCCAGCACCTCCTCCCCGTAGTCTCGGTACTCCTCGCGCATCTCCTCCTCGTCATCTCTGAGCGCAAGCGCACGGGGCGTGCCCGGCAGATCGATTACGTACAATGCATGGACTGTGGCGTCGAGTGCAGCGGCGAGTTCGATGCCGTGTTCTGCCCCTTTCCGGGCCTCATCGCTACCGTCATACGGGACGAGTATGTGGTCGTACATGGTACCTGACTCATGTGTACTTCCATCACACACCTGTTATAGGTTTCCCCGCTCACGGCGTCGGTCCATCAGTCTGAGCGCCGGTTCCGGCTCACAGTGCGCCACTTTTGGCCTCCCGTGCAACGTTATCGACGGGATAGCCCGCATCACGTATCGCCGTGATAATACTCTGTGCGTGCTCGGCACCACTCGTTTCGACGTTGAATACGAGATACGCCTCCCCGATTTCGAGATTCTCGACGGACCGTTCGTGCCGAACGTCGTGGATGTTGGCTCCCTGTCTGGCGATGACGCCAGATATCTCCTCCATCACACCCGGCTGGTCATCGATCCGAACCCGGAGCTGGAGGAGCTGCTGGCGCTCCGTGAGTGCATGAATGAGAACTTCTCGCATCTGTGTCATATCGAGGTTCCCGCCACAGAGCAGCGGCATCACCGTTTCACCCGACACGTCGAGGCTGTCACTCAGTATGGCAGCCACGGAGGCGGCCCCGGCACCTTCCACGACCTGTTTGGCTCGTTCCATCAACAGGAGAATCGCCTGTGCGATATCGGTGTCCGAAACCGTCACGACTTCGTCGACGTTCGCCTCGATGATGTCGAGCGTCGTCTCCGAGATACCGCCCGTAGCGATACCGTCGGCGATGGTGTCGACTTCATCAAGCACGACCGGAATCCCTTTGTCGAGGCTTTCATGCACCGTCTCAGCGCCGGTCGCCTGCACACCGATGACGCGCGTCTCGGGCGAGAGGTGCTTGATTGCGGTCGAGACACCGCTGATAAGTCCGCCGCCGCCAATGGGGACGATGACTGTGTCGACATCGGGGCAGTCGTGGTACATTTCCGTTCCGAGGGTCCCCTGTCCAGCAATGATGTCCAGATCGTCATAGGCGTGAACGAACTCGGCGTCGGTCTCCTCGACGACAGCTTTGGCGTGGGACATCGTCTCCTGAAAGTCGTTGCCGACCAGTTCGACGCTTCCGCCGTAGGCCCTCGTGGCGTCGATCTTGGCCTGTGGCGCGTTCTCCGGCATGAAAATCGTTGACTCTGCCCCACATTTCGTCGCGGCGAGAGCGACACCCTGGGCGTGGTTCCCGGCGCTGGCGGCGACGAAGGACTCCACGTCATCGGCAACGTCCTGCGAGATCTTGTTGTACGCGCCTCTGGTTTTGAACGACCCTGTCCACTGGAGGTGCTCCATCTTCAGGTACACCTCGGCGTCGACGAACCCACCAAGGGACGAGCTCCGTTCGACTGGCGTCTTCTTTACAACTGTGTCGTCGTCCAGACGTTCGCGGGCTCGTTCGATGTCTGCGTATGTGACGGGTAGCGTGTCCGATTCGGTATGTGTCATATGTTGATATCGTCTCGGGCCTGCTGTCAAAGTTGTTGGGGCATCGCGGTGTCCTGTTATTTGATGATCCGGTCTCGGGTCGGATCGAACAGCGGCTCGTCGCGTACGGTCGCGTCGTATGTCTCGCCCTCACACTGTATCTGAACCGACGTGCCGGCTTCGGCGTGTTCGGTCGGAACGTATGTGTATGCAATCGACTCGTCGATGCTGTAGCCGTAGTTTCCGGCTTGCACGTAGCCGATTGCGTCGCCGTCTTTTGTCACTGGCCGCCCACTCAGCATGATATCTGTCGAGTCATCGAGCGTGAGTGGCGTGATTTTGCTCTCAATACCCTTCTCACGCGCGGTTTCGAGGGCCTCCTTGCCGATAAACTCCGTATCCATGTCGACGGCGAAGGGCAGACCGGCTTCGAAGGGATTCGAGTCCGTGTCGATGTCCGTCCCCCAGAGACGGTAGCCTTTCTCTAATCGCATGGAACTGAGCGCGCCGCCACCCATCGGTCGGACACCGAGGTCCTCGCCGGCGTCTTGCAGCGTCTCCCAGAGGCGCTGGCCGTACTCCGTCGGCGCCCACAGCTCCCACCCAAGCTCGCCGACGTAGGAGACCCGTAATGCGATGACCGGCACGTCGCCGACGTACATCTGCTTGGCGCTGAAATAGGGGAAGCCGTTGTTGGTCACATCCGCGTCGGTGCATCGCTGGAGAAGGAGCCGCGCGTTCGGCCCCCAGAGGCCGATTGTGGATTTTGCACCTTCCTCAACATGGACCGACACGGTTGCGGGAGCCTCGTCTTCGAGGTGACCGCCGTGGATGCCGGGTGAGTTCCCGCCGCCGGTCGTCACCATGAACTCCTCGTCGTCGAGTTTGACGACAGTGATATCGGCGAGGATGCCGCCGCCCTCGTTCAACAGCAGCGAGTAGCGGACCTGTCCGGTATCGAGGTCCATATCGTTGCTACAGACCTGCTGGAGGAACGCCTGGCTCCCTTCCCCTTCGACCATGATGGAGCTGAAAGTCGTCATGTCGAACATCGATACCTTCTCGCGGGTGTGGAGATGCTCCGCGGCCTCGATTTTCGAGCGATTGATTCCCTGCCAGCCGTCCTGGTCGGGAATCCGGTCCTCGTAGGTCTCGACTAAGTTGGCGTTTGACTCGTACCACTGTGGCGTCTCCCAGCCGCCGCTCTGGTAGAACTCCGCCCCGAGTTCCTTCTGCTGATGATAGAACGGGCTGGTCCGGAGTGTACGGTGGTCATCAGGCTGCCACCGGGGCTCGACAATGCTGTAGACCTGCTCGTAGCGCTTGGCCCCGCGGTCAACGAAGTAGTCCTTCTCGCCCGCGTGGGGTTCGAACCGTCGGACGTGGATGCCGCCGGTGTCGACCGGCCCGGACGGCAGGCGCGGAACGCCGTTCTCCATCCACTCAGCGAGGATGCGGCCGTAACCCCCGGAGTGGGTCCACCAGATAGCCAGCCCTGTCCAGAGACCGTCAACCTGTGCCGTCTCCCCGACGGCCGGCATCCCGTCGGGCGTGAAGACGAAGATGCCGTTTTCGGTGGCCTCGTACTCGACGTCCTGTGTCGCCGGCAGTAGTTCGTCGAAGGCCTGTTTCGCGGACTTGTCCCGGCCACGGTGGGTTGGCGTCTCCCAGTGTTCTTTCGTGAACCCTCTAACCGATGCCTGGTGTTCCTCGGAGTTCTTGCCCATCGCCTCAGGGTCAACCGAGAGCGTCTCGTGGTTGTACGACCCCATCCCGAGCGCGTCACCGTGAGTCCGGAAGTACAGCGAGTGGTCCTGATCGCGACCGACGGGCTGGTGTGGCCCTTCGCTCATGTACTCCGCGATAGAGCGGTCCCCCGGAACCTCCAGCCCCGTCGTGTTGTCGCCGACAGAGGACTCGACGCCGGCGAGTTCATCCATCGGCTCGGTGACCACGTACTGATGTTCAACCGGGGCAATCGGAAGGTCGAGCCCAGCCAGCTGGCCGGTCTGGTAGCCCCAGTTGTTCGTCGCAATAACGGCTCGCTCGCAGTCGATGCGGCCCTGTGCGGTCTCGACAGCGTTGATTTCGCCCCCCGAAACATCCAGATCGGTGACCTCAGTGTTCCCGTAGAACGACGCCGTGGAGTGTTCCATGTACCACTGGAGCGCGCCGATGCCGTCGACGCGTCCGTCAGTCGGCGAGTAGTAGCCACCGAGAATTTCGTCCTTGTCAACCAACGGAAGGTGTTCGGTGACCTCCGCAGGCGAGAGCAATTGTGGTTCCGGCAGCCCGTAAGAAGTCGCCCACTCGACACGCCGACGGAGGAAGTCCATGCGCTCCTCGCTGCGGGCCACTTCGATGCCGCCGACCTCGTCGTAGACGCCGGCGTCCGAAAGGAGCCGACTGGTGTAGTGGGCCGTCTTCGTCTGTATCTTCGACGGCGAGGTCTGGAACATTATTCCAGGGGCGTGGACCGATGAACCGCCGGTGACCGGGAGCGGTCCCTGGTCGATGACGACAACGTCCTCCGCGCCGAGTTCCGTCAGGTGATACGCGACACTACACCCGACGGCCCCGGCACCGATAACAACAGTATCCGCCCGAGACGGGGGAGTCTCTGTGCTCATGTATCTCGTTTGGGACTGTTTCTGTCACAATGTTAAATACACCGGTGGCGACAATCGCAGTTTGGCTTATTCCTGTCTTTTAGCCATTCTACCTGCGTAATAATCGGCATCTGTAGTTTGGGTCCAGACCACGGCAGGGGTAAACGACGCCGAACCACAGCATACTCCGTCGCTGACAATATCTGGTCTCCCGGCAGCTGCAACAGTCGCTGGCGGTCGCTTGGTCGCAGATATCGCGCGATAGCAGGATTACACAGCGGCTCTAGCCTGCAAAGGTGACTGTTTCGGTGATGGACGGCTCGTCAGACCGGGCGGAGATGGTCAGACCGGGGCTCCCAGAGCGACCCGTCCATGCGTACGTCGTGTACGTCGGCCAGCGTGTCCTTGACTGTCTGTCCCTGTTTGCTCATCGCCGCGGCGAGGATACCCAGCGGGACACCGCTCTGGAAGTAGTCGTCCAGTTCACGGAGGACGTGGACGACGCCGCCCGAGGTGGGGGCCTGTGAGACAGCGCGGTGCTCCGCGGTGACCCACTCGATGTCTGTGTCCATAAGCTGCTGCCGGCGGCGGTAGAAGTTAACGACCTCGTTAGCTGTGGTGGTTGCTACCCTGGCATCGGTCCTGACACACTGCGCGACGAACGGGGCATCGGCCCGCTGGCTCTGTCGTGTCATTGAGGTCAGGCCTCGTAGGCTTCCTGAGCGAGCCGATGCAGTCGGTGGACGGTGTGCTCGTTCGGTCCCAGTTGTGCCTGCGCGAGCGCGCCCGACTTGAGCCCCTCGTACTGGCGCTCGACGAGTTCGAAGTCCTCCTCCTGGAGTTGCCGGCTCGTCTGGACGAACTCCTGTTCGGCGTCAGTCATCTCCTCGTCGCTGAAGTAGTAGTCGGCGATGAGTTGGAAGCGACCTTCATCAATCGGGTCGATGATGTACGTGCCGTATCCGTCCGCCGTCCCATACATATTGACGGTAAAGTTCGGCCAGAAGTAGTAGAACTTGGCCTCGTGTTCGTCGTGAATCCGCATTTCGTCCTCAACATCTTCGTCGTGGGTGTAATGCAGAATCCAGTGATAGTCGTTGACTTCGAGTTCCGACTCCGCCAACTCGATGTCAGTTATCCAATCCTGATGGTTCGCGTGGCAGTGGTCACACTCGGAGTAATTGCCAGCGAATGTCTTCCAGTTGCACTCGACCTCGGAGACGTACCGCGCAGCGTGTTCGTACTCACCAAGCGGCATGGCCTCGAGTTCTGATTTCAGCGTTCCCGCTTGCTCGGCCAGCGGCATTGGGTCCTGGGCGAAGTTGAGGAAGACGAACGGCCCGATTCGGTCGGTTTCGACTTCGCTGAGGCTGTTCTCACTGGCGTCCATGCCACAGACCTCATCGTCGCTCAGGTCCGGATTGAGCCCTGCTTCTTCGAAGCTCTGTGGCGTGCTCTCGAGGTCACCGTCGAGGTCGTACGACCACATGTGGTACGGACAGCGGATTCGCCCCATGTTTTCAGGGTCGGTCATGGGCGTGTCCTCGACCATCTTCGAGCCCCGGTGGGCACAGACGTTGAAGAACGCCCGTATCTCGTCGTCGTGGCCACGGACGATGATGACTTGCCTGTCGCCAATGGTCCGGGTAAAATACGCACCCGGCTCGGTAATCGCGTTCGCATGCCCGGCGTACACCCAGTAGCGACCGAATATCTTCTCCTTCTCCAGTTCGTGTATCTCCGAGCTCGTAAAGTATTTAGCCGGAAGTGCGTTCGTTTCGTCGGTTATATCGGAGCTAACTGCTGTGACATCGTCATTTGACTGGTTCCACCTCGTCATACGTGTGGTTTTGGCCTCGTATACCACATCACCATTGACCACAGATAGTACACCCGTTTAAGCGGGCCTGGAAAGTTCTGACTCCTTTCG
Organism: Haloarcula marismortui ATCC 43049; assembly: GCF_000011085.1. Taxonomy (NCBI): domain Archaea; kingdom Methanobacteriati; phylum Methanobacteriota; class Halobacteria; order Halobacteriales; family Haloarculaceae; genus Haloarcula; species Haloarcula marismortui. Next base: position 380,256 of record NC_006395.1, on the reverse strand, counting down.
AGGACACGCGACGCCCTCAGACCGCATCTGTTGAAAAAGTAGCTACCGGTACCACTCAGGAGACCAGCGGTTCCTCGCGGACGGTTGCATCGTACCGCTCGCCCTCGTAGAGGATTTCGACGCTGGTCCCGGGTTCGGCGTACTCGGGTGGCAGATACGTGTAGGCCACGCAGGCGCCTTCGGTGTAGCCGTACTCGGCGCTGTGGAGATAGCCGATGGTCTCGTCGCCGTCGAGGACCGGTTTGTTGTCGAGGACAACAGCGTCCTCGTCATCGAGGGTCAGACAGGCTACCTTGTGGTCGATGTTGTCGCCGTCGGCGGCCGCCGCGACCGCCTCCTTGCCGATGAAGTCGGTTTCGAGGTCGACGGCCCAGCCGAGGCCGGCCTCGTAGGGATTGTGCTCCGTATGGAGGTCCTTCCCCCAGAGTCGGAACCCTTTCTCGATTCGCAGCGAATTCAGCGCGCCGTTGCCGTACGGGCGAATGCCGTACTCCTCGCCGGCCTCCATGATGTGCTCCCAGAGGCGTTCGCCGTACTCCGAGGGCGTGTAGAACTCCCACCCGAGTTCACCCGCGTACGAGACGCGGAGTGCGGTCACAGGGATGTTCTTCACGAAGAACTGCTGGCTCGTGAAGAACGGGAAGGCGTCGTCGGAGAGGTCAACGTCGGTGACCTTCGAGAGGACTTTCCGAGCGTTCGGCCCAGTACAGACCATCGCCGCGAGACTGGAGGTCACGTCGTTGACGACCACGTCGTCGGGGGACTGCTCGCGCACCCACGCAACGTGGTTGTTCCCGACTTCACGACCGGTGGTCAGCAGGAGGTAGCGGTCTTCGTCGGTTCGCGTGACCGTGATGTCCGCCCGGACCCCACCGCCTTCGTTGCACATCAGCGTGTATTTCACGTCGCCCACGTCGATGTCCATGTCGTTCGTACAGAGGTACTGGACGAACTCCCCGGCGTCGCTCCCGATGACCTCCATCTTGTTGAAAGAGGTCATGTCGTGGAGACCGACGTTGTTGCGAACGTTCAGCGCCTCAGCACCTTCGATTGGTGACCAGTACTTCGCTTCCCAGCCTTCGCGGTCGGGAATCCGGTCGCCGTACTCCGCAAGCAGGTCGGCATTGGAATCGAACCAGTGTGGTTCCTCCCAGCCGGCCTCGGCCCACAGTTCAGCGTCGTACTTCTTGTGGGTGTGGTACATCGGGGTTCGGCGGATGTCCCGCTGTGTCTCGGTCCAGACCCACTTGGGGTGCATGATGTTGTAGACGATGCGGTACTCCTCGCCGCCGATATCCCGGGCGAAGTCCCAGCTCCCCTCGTGCTCGTCAAAGCGGTTCACGTCACAATGGGCGAGGTCGATTGGGCCGGAGAGGAGCCGCGGGACGCCGTGTTCCATCCACTCGGCAAGCGCCTTGCCGGCACCCCCGGCGTGCGTGACCCAGATAGCCGCCGCCGTCCAGAGGCCGTCGTACTCCTGTACGGGACCCATCACGGGGAGTCCGTTCGGGGACTCCGCGAACATCCCGTTGTACTTGTGTTCGAGCTCCTTGCCGGCCGTCGCGGGGAGCAGTTCGTCGCTGGCCTGACGAGGCGCCTTGTCCGGCCGGTCCGGATGGGTCGCGTTGTTCATGTGATAGTCCGTGAACTCGTGGACCGACCCCTGCTCGCCGTCAGGGTCGTTCCCACCGAGGTCCTGCGGGTCGGGCACGATGGGGTCGTGATTGTACGAGCCGATACCGTAGGAATCCCCGTGGTTCCGGTAGTACATCGCGTTGTCTTGGTCACGGAGAATCGGCCGATCCGGACCGACAAGAAGCCGCTTTGCTTTCTCGCCGGAGACGTTCTCGTAGTTCTCGAACAGCGGGTGGTCGGTGATATCGACCGCGCTATCGGCCAGTTCATCGAGGGACTCCGTCATCGTGTACTGGTGTTCGACCGGCGTTACCGGCAGGTGCACATCAAGTTTCTCGCCGAGCTGGCGGGCCCAGATATTGGTCGCCACCACCACCTCGTTGCACTCGATACTGCCGTTCTCCGTGATGACAGCTTGTACCGAACCGTTCTCGGTCTCGACATCCTCGGTGCGCGTGTGTGGAACGAACTTCGCGCCCCTCTCCATCGCTTCTCTGGCAAGCGCGTCGCAGGCGACGACGCCGGAGACCTGCCCGTCTGTTGGGGAGTAGTAGCCGCCCTTGATCTGGTCGGCGTCGACCAGCGGGAGGTGCTCGGTGACCTCTTCGGGTGAGAGTAACTGCGGGTCCTCGATGCCCCAGGCCTTGGCGTATTCGACGCGGCGCTGGAGGAAGTCCATACGCTCCTCGCTGCGTGCGACTTCGATGCCACCTGTTTCGTTGTAGGCTTGGTGCCCGTCGGCCCCTTCGAGGTCCGAGTACAGCCGACGGCTGTAGTCCGCAAACTGGCTGAGAACCTTCGGTTCCGCGGTCTGAAACATGATTCCGGGGGCGTGCGTCGACGATCCACCCGTGGTCGGCATCGGCCCCTGATCGACTACGACAACGTCCTCGCGGCCGAGCTCTGTCAGCTGGTAGGCGATGTTGCAGCCGACGATTCCAGCACCGACAATGACGGTATCGGCCTGAGTCGGCAGGCTATCGGTAGGCTCCATAACTCTGGGTAAAACGTGCTATGGCGTGGCAATATAGTTACCGCCTGACCCGCCGCTTTTGCAAATTGACATTGAATCATCACGTAGTGTTTCAGAATAACAGGAGTACCATTGTTAATAAATTTGGGTCCCCTATGGTGGTTGTCAATTCTGTTCGAAGCCGTCTAATTGCTCTCAACTGCCCTATTGTATCATCAAGTTGTATGTTACCAGTCAGCTCTAATGACTTCCACACGATGCGTTCACACCATCGATGGCCCTGTATCGGGCAGTGCCTCTGTTTCGAAAGAGTATCACAGCACCGCTCCATGCGGCACAGCGGTGCTTCTGCTCCCAGCGTTTTTTATTTGCGCGACGCTAGACATTGATATGGATTACACGGCCGTCACGCACACGACGACTGACCGACGGCTCGGGCGGTTGCCGTCGGGTCGGGACGTGTCTGTGACTGTCCACCGATACGTCGGCGGCCCCGGACCGACGGTGTACATCCAGGCGGCGCAACACGGCATCGAACTCAACGGCCCAGCCGCGTTACGTCGACTGCACGACCGCCTGACTGACGCAGCCATCGCTGGGACGGTGCTTGTCGTCCCGGTAGTGAACCAGCTCGCATTCGACCACCGGTCATACATGACTCCCGGCGAGTACGACGTGATGAACCCGAATCTGAACCGCGTGTGGCCGGGCGACGAGTGTGGGAGCCTCCAGAAACAGTTTGCCGCTCGACTGTGGGAACTTGTCCAAGACGCCGACGCGGCGGTCGACCTCCACACCGGCACAGCAGATATGCTGGAACACGTCAGATGCCGGGCAGGCGACCCGGCCGCTGAGCGCCTCGCTGAAGCGTTCGGTACTTCTTACAGACTCACCGACAGGCCCGAAGACAACGGCGGCGACGGGTCCAGCGGGACGTTCCGTGCTGCGACTGCGGAAGCCGGGATTCCGGTTATCACTGCAGAACTGTCGAACAGTCGTCGGATAGCACAGGACGCGGTTGCGGCTGGTGTCGACGGGATACAGAATCTTCTGCGCGCCCGGGCAGTCCTTCCATCGGAGCCGGAACCACAGGCTGCGCAGACGGTACTCCGAAACGATGCGGAGCCAGTCACCGCATCGGAATCGGGCTTGTTTGAGTGTCGACCGGACATCGCCGTCGGCGACACCGTCGACGCCGGGGAGCGATTAGGGACTGTCTACGAGCCCGCCTCGTTCGAGAAACAAGAGGTCGTCACAGCGACAGAAAGAGGAGTGATATTCTCGCTTGCCAGGGAGTCTGTTGTCGTGAAAGGGGAGCGCCTTGCAGGCATCGCAATACCGCGATAACCAACACGAGTCCGAGGAATTGTTGACGGGCATAATGCTTTAGCCGTGCGTTGCTGGCCGCAGTATTGTGGATGTTTATAAATGGGTTCGGTATTCCACACCTATCTCTACACCATAACGTGTCATAGTCTCTCAATGACATGGGACTTCACGCCGCTTTCACTGCGCTCGCGGAGGTCATCGATGCGTACGAATCCCGCGGCCGGTCAATCGAGACCGTCGAAGCATCACCGGCCGGCACCGGTGATGCAGTCCTCGATGTGACGGTAGCGATGCCGGTCTCGCTACGTTCCGGCGGCGGCGCTGATGCGGGCCTCACGCCGGAGACGGCGGGGCTGACCGAGAGCGGTGACCTCGAAGTCACGTTCTCACCGTCGGCTACTGAACTCCCGTCGACTGCCGGTGCTTCATTGTCGATAGCCAATGCCTCGGCGACAGTCACCGACGACGGCTTGCTCCTGACGGTACAGTTGACAATCGACGCGACGGCGGCGGGCGAGGCAGCCAGCGTCGACTGTAGACCGAAACAGGCTGACGCCGCCGATGCAGCAACCGCCACCGCAGCACATTCGGCCGATACCAGCGAGGGTGACGATGCCTCGATCGACGGGTCGGCTGTCTCGGATTCGGAGTCTGTCAGTGACGGAGACGACGGTTCACAGGAGGGCCTACAATCAGACGGCGCGTCTACAGTGGATACGCATTCTGATAGCGAGACCGACTCCGAATCCGACCCATTCGCCGCCGTCCGAGACGACTCCGTGCCACCGTACGAGGACACCGGCTACCTGCAAGCACTGTACGACGAGTGCGACAACTTCAGAGCCATCGCTGAGCAGATACAGATGGACGTCTCCTCTGAGACGGTCCGCCGATACATGATAGAAGCGGATATCCACGTCCCGAACACGTACAATACGTCTAGTGATGACGAGGAAGACCCGTCGGTTGAATCAGAGACCTCGGATGAGGACGCGGCCCAGTCTGGGGCTATGGATGAGGACGAGCAGATCAGTATGACGGAGCCTGTCTCAGCCGAGTCGTCCGGTCCCGCCGGAGAATCGGTCGGAGAACTGCCTGACGAGCAACTGGTCACTGACGGGATTGGACTCCCGACTGATGTTAAACTGCAAGACGTTGCGGATGCAGTCGTCGATTCGGACACAGTGTACGAGGTGCAGCGATGCCTGAGTCTCGACCGTGGCCAGACCCGGGACCTGCTGGAACAGCTTAATCTTCTAGATCTCGTCCTCTGCCGGCTCGCAGACGAACCGGACCATGCTGTCTCCTATGGGACTGTTGCCAGTCGAATCCGGCAGTGTGCCCCTCATAGCGCGTGATACAAAGAACTTCTTATAAATGGGTTCGATGCCCCACCCACAGAGAAAAGTACGGGTACGCCCTAGCTCTGCCAACTCATGGCCCTCGGAACACGCACGGTCTCAGACAGTCAGGGTGTCCGGACGCTGCTGACGAGCGCCCGATTCGAACTGATGCCGTTCGAGAGCTTCGACGAGGAGATTTCCCACCTCCCCGACAACGCGACTATCGCAATCACGACTTCGCCACAGCTCGGCATCGAGAAGACAGTCGAGAAGACGGCGGAAGCCGCCGAAATGGGGTACGATGTTGTGCCACACATCGCGGCCCGCTATGTGGAAGACAGAGAACAACTCGAATCGATAGCCGAGCGACTGGAACAGGCAAGTATCACGGACATCTTCGTCCCCGGTGGCGACCGTGAGGAACCGGCTGGTGAGTACGAGTCAGCGCTCGACATGCTTGAAGCGCTCGAAGAGACTGAGTACTCCTTTGAGGAAGTAGGAATTACAGGCTACCCCGAGGGCCACGACTTCATCGACGACGAAACGCTGGCGGAGTCGATGGCACAGAAAGCACCATACGCGACGTACATCGTTACACAACTCTGTTACGACCCGGACGCCGTGTTAGAGTGGGTCGAAGACATCCGTGCTCGCGGTATCGAACTCCCGGTCGAAGTGGGTATCCCGGGCGTGATGAACTACCAGCGACTGATGCAGATATCCCAGAAAGTCGGCGTCGGTGACTCGATAAAATTCCTCAGGAAGACCACGGGCATTCTCGGGTTCGTCAAGCAACTGGTCGGCTCCCGCGGGACCTACGAACCTGACGAACTCATCGACGGCCTCGCACCCTACGTCGAGGATGATGAGTACAACATCCGCGGCGTCCACATCTACACATTCAATCAGACGCCCGACACCGAAAAGTGGCGGCACAAGCGTCTGGATAGTTAGTCGCCGGCTTCCGTAGCCGTCATCTCTCCGTCACTGCCGCCATCACCGCCGCCTTCGTCTGACTGCTGGGCGCAGCCAGCCAGCGACACGACACCGGCTGTGCTTCCGACCCCAAGTCGTTTCAGAAGGTCACGTCTGGTCTGTTCAGACACGTGTATTGGTATGTATGAGCAATTCTCTTATGAATCTGTGTTGAGATGGAATATTGGCCTCACACTGGGTCGGGCGCACTGGTGATGCTCCGCCCCCGCTGCTAACCGAGGGGTAGTCCACTTCGGAGCCGCCGGATTTCACGAAAAGGAACGATGCGTTTCCTAACAACGTGTGCGAATAAAAAGAGGGACAGGCGGAGTGAGGGGTTAGTCGTCGCTTTCGGCCTCTTTCCTGGCGTTGAGCTTCGCCTGCTCGCGAGCGCTCGGGTTGACAGACTCCTTGAACGGCACCTTCGCGGCGGTGGCGAACACCGGTTCGCCGGGTTCGTCGGCGTACTCGTCGGGGAGATGGACCTGGAACTCTAGGTCCAGCTCCTCGTCGTAGACCGCGTCGTTGAGCGGCGTGTCGGTGACTTCCTGAATCTTCTCAGCCGGGACAAAGCCCATGCCGATGTTGGTCTCTAGGTCCGGGTTCCACCACGGAGAGGTGAGGTAGCCGCATTCCTCGCCCGTGTCCGGGTCGGAGATGAGCCAGAAGTCGGGGGCGTAGTCACGGATTGGCTCGCCGGCGATCTTCAGTCCGATGAGCTTGTGCTCGAACGGGTAGTTGCCGTTCTCGATCTGTTCTTTTTGTTCTTCGAGAACCTCTTTGCCGATGTAGTCGGCTTCTTTGTCGTCAGGGACGTGGTAGCCGAGATTGACCTGGAACGGTGACGTCTCATGGTCGAGGTCCTGACCCCAGGACATGATGCCGGCGGCAATCCGGCGGTGGTGACCGGGTGCGATCTGACGACCGCCGTGGTCCTTGACAGACTCCATAACAGGGTCCCAGACGCGCTCGGCGTTTTCCATCGCGTCTTTGACGTAGACTTCGAAGCCCTTCTCGCCAGAGAACCCAGTCTGGCTGATCAGTACGTCGCAACCGTCGATCTCGGCCTCCATCAGACCGTAGTAGGGCACGTCTTTGACCTTGTCGCCGACGACATCGACCATCACGTCGAGCGCCCTTGGGCCCTGAATCTGCATCGGCGCGACATCAATCTCGTCGATTTCGACATCAAAGTCGTTGTCGACGTTGACGCCCTGAAGCCACTGCATCAGTGTCGAGTCCGAGATAGAGAACCAGAACTCGTCTTCCTTGGGCCGGAGCAACACTGGGTCGTTCAGGACGCCGCCGTCCTCGTTACAGAGGATGACGTACTTCCCGTCCATCGCGTCCATGCCCGTCACGTCGCGAGTGACCACGTAGTTCGTCAGCGCCTCAGCGTCGGGCCCTTTGACACGAATCTGGCGCTCGACGGCGACGTCCCAGAGGGTGACGGTGTTGGTCAGTGCGTCGTACTCCTTCATCACGCCTCCGTCCTCGGGCTCGATGAGACCGCGCGGGTGATAGAGGCGGTTGTAGACGGTAGCCCGCCAGGCGCCCTCCTCGTTGAAGGACTTGTGGAAGAACGGGGACTTTCGAACGCGCGTCGACACCAACATCTCGATGTTGGGGTCACCAGTCTGGCGGAGGTTCCGTGGTACTGTCCGGTCTGACTGGTCGACACTGGGATAGTTAGGATGTTCCTCGTTACCGGTCATGCCTCTGAAAGAACATGTGAAATGCTAATAAAAGATATTGTTACTTGCTTCTGGGGTTTATATACGGGGTGGATTTTGTGGGCCACAAAACGCTCGGAACCGTTGCCTAACAGCCCGTGAGCATGAATATTCTACCGGGAGCGTGGCTGTATTACTCAGGCGATACCGATGGCTGTAGTAGCCCGAACCGACCGACACAGAACACGACCGAGCAGCCGCTGTGACTGTTCGGAAATGCGTCATGCTGAGTCACTGCTGGTTCGGGTGTACCTCACAATAGCGAACTCGCTGTGGGTCGTTCGTTCCATCTCTGTCCAGTTCGACCAGTCGACAGTCGGAAAGACAGTATCGCCGTCGAAAGCTGCTGCTAGTTCGGTCAGAATTAGCTCGTCAGCCTGTGGGAGAAACTGCTCGTACACCGTCGCTCCGCCGATGACATACGTCGTAGATGCGTCACTATCGGCTGCTTCGGCCACCGCCGCCGTCGTCGAGGTAACGGCCGTGACGCTGTCAGGAAGTTGGTGCGGCGTCGTGGTCAAAACAATGTTCAGTCGCTCCGGCAGCGGGCCATCAAGATCACGACGAATACTCTCGAAAGTTCGCCGCCCCATAATGACTGGATGACCGACAGTTGTCTCTTTGAAATGTGTCAGATCCTCGGGATACTGCCACGGAATGTCGCCGCCAGCACCGATCACTCCGTTTGCCGCGACGGCGGCGATCAGCGAGAGTTTCATACACATTTCTATGTTGGGCTGCTGGTAATAGTTCTATCCTAGCATGACTTCCTAACGGCAGTGCCACCCCGGACCGTGATAGCGTGTCTCGCGCGCGACTTATGATGTTCAGCCATATAAAGTATTGTATGGATACGATTCACCTGTCGCCCGGTCCTGCCGCCGCTCAGGCGTTTCGTCTGGGGATCGTTGCGAGTGCTGTCGGTGGACTCGCCGGGATCGCGACACTGTATTGGCTAGATGTCCTGACTCCGGTCCTTGCTGGATACACACTCGTCCTTCTGTTCCCGGTGTATCTTGTCTTCGCTGCGACGGCGTTGAGCGTCTGGTTAGGCTATAACAAAGACGCGACAGCACTACGGCCAGTCTACCGTCAAAAAGATTCAAACCGACGATCCGAATAGGTCTTCGCAGTTAGGTGGGTCTACTATCCGTCCCGGTACATCTATTTTTGACATCTTTGGACACATACTATAGAATCTGGCCTCAAACATGGTTCGGTATCACGGGAGCGGACTAAAATGGCCACGCTAATCGGAGCGCCCTCCAAGCACTCACCGACACCGGTTCCGTGAACTCACTCCTCTCTGTCAATTATCGTTGCCGCAATGAGGTTCCGCATCCCACGACGGAGTCTACCGCTCATTGCTGTCGAGGACAGTCCAATTTCGTCGGCGACTTCGTTCAGAGAGATATCCCTTGGTTCTCCAAAATAGCCGTGTTCGTATGCAGTTATCAGCGCGGTCAGCTGTTCGTCGGTCAACCCGTACGACGACTCACCGCCGGTGTCCGTGTTTCCGTATATTTCGATGATATCGAGAGAAATGTCGTTCTCGTTTGCGTACTCCCAGATCGTATTGAGCGCCTCGCGGTCAGGGAGCAAGAGTCGGACGAGCCACCCGTTGCCCTTCGTCTCTGTATGGACCAGAAATCCGTTGACATCGGTAACGACAGTGCTGATAAGTTTCGTTTTCGGGGTGTGTTCGATGTAATATATTCCGGTCTGGTCGGTCCAGTCGACTAGTTCGTAGCTCTGGACTGTCGGATCGGCATCAAGCATCTCTTCGAGTCGGTCCCTGTCGCGATACTCGATGAGGAACGGAAACACAGTGGACCCCGGATCAGTATTCCCCTGTGTGATGACACGGATGGCTATGTCTTCGAGGTTCTGTAAGGTTGGAACCAGCGCGAGGCGTTCGTGTTCGATATGTATTTTCGTCGTTATTGACATTGTGTGGGAGGCGGACTGCTATCGAGTCGTCACAGATCAATACTGGCTCGACACTTGAACACAATCATCGGTGAGTTGCCGTGTATATGCTGGGACTCCACGTCAATGTTTACATACACAGATGCACACACGAGGGCAAAAATATAAAACTGGTTGTAATCCGAGGACCTGCATAGTGCTCGGAAGGGTTTGTTTTCACCGCTGAAAACAAATCTGGGATCTGCTTTGGAGTCGGAACAAACCTAAAACAATCCAAGGGCCATCTGTCACTCGTTCGGCATATTTGGCGAGAAGCACGCGTTCTGAGGGTAATATATGCTAACAATCATTAAAATTACCTGTAATAAATACCCGTAATTATCCACCAACGGGCTTAGAATGCTATAGCAAGTATATAATATTGAAATGAGTAAATCACAAAAGAGAGCTACCGAGAACAACAAGTTCTCGAACAACGATTTTTATCTGCCGGCCGTCGCCCTCCCACCGAACTTCGGTCGTATTGAGTCGGTTGTGTCCGACCTCTTCGATTTCCACGGTGTCGTGTTGATTCCCGACAGTTACAACAAGTAATACTTCGACCATCGTTTTGCAGTCCGTTCAAGAATGGACTAGCTGCGGCCGATTAGCCGACTAATTCGTCGACGACTGCTTCGACAGCCTCGACAGGAACATCGTACTCGTCGGCTATCGCCTGTGCCCGTGCTGCTGAGAGCGAGCCGTTTCCGGCCACGGCATGCTTGCTGGCTTCTTGAGGCTGTGACGGCGCTAGCGTCTCGTCGCTGATGGACAGATTGACGGCGTCCCATCGGGTGTAATGACCCATCGCATCGAAGTACGCCTTTGTCGCCCGGCGTTCGTCGTCCCTGAACTCGGCAGTCAGGAGCCCTTCCTCGCCAATCAGTGGACCGGCTTTGACAATCCCCGCCGGGTTGACCAGCATACTCCCGCCCGCGGCGACGTTGAATCCGAGTTCGTCCTCCGAAAATCCGTCCGGCACAGCCTCGCTCATGTACGCCGAGCACGCAGCGACGAACGACTGGGTTTCGAAGGCGTACTCACGCATCGCGGGATAGACATCACAGGAGTCTACAGCTTCGCTCGTCTCCGCTCGGGTTTTGTCTCCGGGATGACCGTGCTGTTCCCAGAAACCGGGCCAGACAGCAGCGTGTATCTCCTCACCCATTGTAGTCAGCGCCGCCTTCGAGAGCGTCATGTGGTTCTCATAGCAGATGAGCCCGCCGAGTCGGCCGACATCCGTTTCGTAGGTGGCCAGACTCGACGGGTCGCCACGGCCCCAGATGGCACGCTCCTCGTGGGTTGGCATTAGCTTCCGGTGACGGCCCATCAGCTCCCCGGTATTGTCGAAGTAAAACAGCGAATTGTAGAGCGTCTCGCTCCCCTGCCGATCGCTAATTTCGTTCGTCCCCAGCACAAGCGTGAGGTCGGCTTCCGCGACTGCCTCGCCGAGTATTTCGATAGCCTCGTCGTCAACGTGGAGACTGTTCTTCTGGAGGTCCACCATCAGATCAGTCCATCTGGAGATAGAAACACTGCCCCGCCAGTATGGGTACCCCGGGAAGTACGTCTCCGGAAAGACGACAATGTCTGCACCGTCCCGACCCGCCTGCTCGATATACCGGCATGTCTTGTCCAGCGTTCCCTCCTTGTCGTGGTAGACGGGCTCTACCTGCGCGGCCGCAAGTGTGAATGATTTGGCTGGCATTCGTTTGCAATACACAGGCTACCGGCAAATCAGTTGAGCCGATCTCTCCGGGATGCGGTCGTAGAACTGTGTCGTGAGAAACGGGGTTGAGCGCGTCTTATCCTACTGGCGTCCAGGCTCCGGGGCCTGCCATGCAACAACGATACCAGCGATAGCGACCGCGCCGGCCAGTAAAAACGCCGGTTCGAATCCAGCTCTGTTCACCACGGCGCCGCCGACAATCGGTGCAACAAACGCCCCCGCGAGGCCGATACTAGTCTGGAATGCGACTGCCGTTGCAGCGACGCGCGGGTCGACGAGTTCGCGGACGTACGTAAACGAGAGGCCAAGCGTCAGTTGGACCGCAAACCCGATCAGCAGGAGGACAGCAACAAGTAGTGCCAGCGAGCGAAACTGCGTAAACCCGAGGAGAAGCGGAGCGGCGAGACCGAACGACCACAGCACGACCGGTCGCCGTCTGCCATCAAAGACCCGGTCCGAAATGAGTCCGCCGCTGATTCGAGATACCACCCCAACAGCGGGGAATACAGCAACGACGAGCCCGCTCACGGCCAGAGAGAAGCCCAAACCCTGTGTGAGGTACGACGAGCCCCAGCTATTCACGAACAGGTACAGCGCGTAACCCAGGAAGCCGAGGACACCGACAAGCCAGACGCTCGGGCTCCGGAGCACGGCCCCGAATTCTCGCAGGGACGGGGCATCGCCGCGGCTCCCACCGTGCCCGTGGCTCGCTGGCCAGAAGACGGCCAGCCCCACGATTGCGGGGACAATGAAGGCCAGAAAGACAGCCGGCCAGCCGAACCGGTGGGCAATGAGCGGCCCCGTTCCCTGTCCGAGTGCAAAGCCGACCGGGCCGCTCGCAGTGAAGATGCCCACTGCTGTCGCGCGGTGAGAGCCATCGACGGCCCGGCTTACCATATCGATACCGGCGTTCCAGACGACGACATACGCGGCTCCCCCCAGTGCACGAGATGCAAGGATTGACTCGTACTGGCCACGCCGGCCGGCTCGCCATCCCCACACCCCGGCGATGACCAATATGCCCACCGCAAGGGCCATCGCGATTCTTGAATCGGTCCGGTCCAGCACAGCACCGACAGGGAGGCTGACGACGACAGCGGTCCCGAACATGACCCCAACGACGAGACCGGCGGCTGTCGGCCCGACCTGCAGTGATTCCCGAATAAGCGGTGTAACGCTTGCAGGAACGATCTCGTAGGCAGCCAGTCCCATCGAGATGAGGCTTGTACCCGCTACGAGCCACCACGTCGAATTGGCTGTTCGGACAGGTGATTCAGCAGTGGTCTCGGAAATATCGGAATCAGTAGCCTGTGGTGTCATTCTGTCGGGCGAGGGCGTCCTGTCACTGCAGTGGGGTGGCTGGTGTCGAAACTAGAAGTACGAAGCGCAGTCAGTTCAAAAGGCGATCCTTTCGCGAGCGGTTCCCGAACAACATGGAAAGAGTTGCGTTGGCGGGAGCAGTGGCGACGAAGACTCACTATGTACCACTGAGATAACAGGGCGTATTGAAACCCTATGACCTGAAGCGGATGCTACAACAGAATCGTTGCCGAGTTCGCCGTAGTATGAACGCGGAATCCGTGGCATGACACATATATAAACAGGAACAGAACAGATATCTGGGCTTTTCGGCAGGTTTAGAGATTTCCATAGAAATAGGAGCCAATATTTACCAAGTTTGCTTCTATTTTTCGGATTACGCTACCAGCAAGCTCGTATTCGGAATTTGTTTGGTGTATATTCAACGTAGCTATGGCAGATACGCCTATACTCGCAAGAGCTATTACACAATTCGGTGTATTTCATCAAACAAGTCAACCAGAACCCGCCTGCTCCACGCGTGAAGGCGGGTGCCAAAATAACGTGCAAGATACCGTTGGAGGGGTGCTAGCGCCGGTTTTCGTGATTCTTTCACTTCAGATTTCAGGGCTGTCGAGGTTGACGTACACCGTTTTGGGTTGCTGGTACTGCTCTACCGCCGCCCTGCCGAGGTCGTGGCCGATTCCCGACTCTTTGAACCCGCCGTACGGACCTTCGGGTCGGATCGGTCCGTATGCATTGATGTAGACGACGCCTGCATCTATGTCTGCGGCAGCTTGGTGGGCGATATCAGTCGATTCTGTCGCGACCCCTCCAGCAAGGCCAAACTCCGTGTCGTTCGCCAGCGCGATGGCCTCATCATACGTCTCGAATGACTGGACAGTCTGGACGGGGCCAAAGATTTCTTCGCGCGCGATTCGCATATCGGGCTCGACATCTGTGAACACAGCCGGTTCAACGTAATGACCGTCAGCGAGGGCGCGGTCATCCGGTGCAGTGCCACCAGTGGCGAGCGTAGCACCCTCGTTTCGGCCGATGGTGACATAGTCCGACACAGTCTCAAACTGGTCCTCGTTGGTCAACGGCCCCAGCGTCGTCTCATCATCAAGCGGGTCACCGAGCGTGTACGATTCAGCCCGGGCCACCAGTCGGTCGACGAACTCGTCGTGGACGTCTTCGTGGACAATTGCTCTGGACAGTGCATCACAGATCTCACCGGTACTGTAGTAGACGCCTGCTGCGGCAGCGTCGACAGCTGTTTGCATGTCTGCATCGGGAAAGACGAGAAGCGGCGACTTCCCGCCCAGTTCGAGCGTCACGGGAGCGATACGGGCGGCGGCAGTCTGCATGACTTCCTGGCCGACGCTGCCACTCCCAGTAAACGAGAGCTTCCGGACATCTTCGTGTTCAGTTAGTGTGGCCCCAGTCGTCGACCCACCACCGGTGACAACATTGATCACGCCGTCGGGGAAGATCCCATCTGAGAGCTGTGCCATCCTGACCGTTGTCAATGGGGTGTACGCGGATGGCTTCAGCACAGAACAGTTGCCGGCAGCCAGGGCAGGCCCGAACTTCCATGCGGCCGCCCACGCAGGGAAGTTCCAGGGGGTGATCTGTCCGACAACCCCGTATGGCTCCATTCTCGTGTACATATGGAGGTCCCCCTGTGCCGGTATCTGACTTCCCTGTTGTGTCCTGGCAACTGCCGCATAGTACTCGAGTGTCCTGAGCGCGCCTTCAACTTCGCCGCGCGCTTCAGACAGTGGCTTGCCAGTATCGAGACACTCTAACAGGGCTAGCTCGTCGAGGTGCTCCTCCAGAACGTCAACCCACTCGCTAAGGCGCTGTGATCGGTCCGTGGGTGTTCGGTCACTCCACGTTTCAAAGCCGTCCCAGGCGACTTGCACAGCTTGGTTGACCAACTCGTCATCACAGACCGGGACTGCCGTTATCGGTTCATCGATGACCGGGTCGCGTGTCGGAATCGGCTCTGAACCTGAGACTGAGGTCCCACCTATCCACGGCTCGATAACGATGTCCGCTAGCGCGTCCTCGTGGGCCTGCAGATGTCGCTCCCGCATAGCGGTTCGCGTCTCGCTGTCAGGCATAGCTCAGGCGAACTCGTTGACAACGGGAATCCCGATTGTCTCGTAGTCGGTCATGGCAGCCAGTTCGTCGCTAACGCCCTCCAGACCGATTTTGTCGGTTATGACGGCACCGGGGTCGAGCTTGCCGTTCTCTACCATCCGGAACATCTCACCGTACTTCGACGGCGGGAGGCCGCTAGAGCCCTGCACCTGAATCTCGTTCATTACGATCGTATCCGTGGGCAGCGAGTTGTACCCTCGCTGTTCTTTCGTCGTTAGGCCGATCTGGACGTGTCGCCCGCGCGTTCTGAGCGATTCGATAGCGTTCTGGCAGGTCTCCTCAATCCCCAGTGCGTCTAGAGAGACGTGCGCGCCGCCGTCCGTGATATCTCGGACCGCCTGTACGACATCGTCCTCTTCAGCTGCGTTGACGGTGTCGATGGCACCCAGCTCTTCAGCCATTTCGAGTTTTTCGTCCATCAGGTCGACACCGATGACGTTTCCACCCAGTGCGTCCGCGATGTGGACCGCTGACAGTCCGATACCACCGAGCCCCTGAACGACGACGTACTCACCGCGACTCACGTCGGCCTGATGGGCCATTCCACGGTACGACGTCATGAAGCGGCACCCCATGCCAGCGACCTCGACGGGGTCCACACCATCAGGGAGCTTCACAGCGTTGATGTCGGCGTTTGGAATCGGGACTTCTTCGGCAAAGGCCCCCGGCGCTCCGGGCTGGAAGCCGAGCCCCAGATGGTTCTCACAGAGGTTTTCATAGCCAACACGGCACTCGTGACAGTGGCCACAGGCAAAATTGAACGGGATGGCGACCGTATCCCCTTCTTTGACTGTGTCAACATTCTCGCCGACTTCGACGACCGTCCCCGACGGTTCGTGGCCGAGAATATGGCCCCGCGGTGGCTTGTAATCAAACCAGTCCCAGTTGCCGACCCATCCGTGCCAGTCGCTCCGGCAGACACCGCAGGCATCGACCTTAGCGACGACGCCATCCGGGTCCGGGTCCGGGCGTTCGACGTCTCTGATAGCTAGCGGCTCCTCGTACTCCTCTAACACAGCTGCTCGCATACGTATTGTGTGACGGTACCACATTATAAAAATATTTTCCCGCTCTGCTCTTCAGATGGGATATTATATAATTTTTTGAGAATTGCTTGATAGTGTCCTCGTCATTTAGTCTTGTACCAAAAATATAGTAATCTCAGAAATTCAGCTTCGTCTGTTAGTCCGGCGATTTTACAATCGAAACGGCCCCCTGAAATTTCAGGACAACCGTTTCGCCACGAATTCGATATTTGTGGCGAGAGCGGCGGCGAGGAGCCCGACAACGGAGATGAGGATGAGAAACGTCGAGACGACACTGACGATGGGCGTAAGCGACTGGCGCAGGGAATTCCAGGCCAGCACGGGAATCGTCTGCGTCTGATAGTTCGACAGGAACAGCGCCATCACGAACTCCTGCAGGCTGATAATGAACGCCAGCAGCGCAGACACAAGTATCCCGCTTTTGACGTTCGGCAGGATGACGTGGATGAACACACGGATCGGATTCGCCCCGAGGTCCATCCCAGCGTCGCGCAGTTGCCAGTCGAACCGCTGGAAGACGGACTGCATCACGAAGAACACGAGCGGTGTGGCCCAGAGACTGTGGGCCAAGATGATGCTGAGATACGACGACCGAAACCCAAGCCTGCTGAAATACACGAGCAGCGTCACCCCAAGGATGACCGGCGGAATGAGCAATGGTAGGATGACGATGGGCGTCAGGATATCACCGAACCGGCCTCTGTGTGCTTCAAGACCGAACGCAGCCGTGATGCCCATAAACGTAGCGACGACCGTCGTTCCGACACCGACGACGAGACTATTATCGAACGCTCGTAGCCACACCACATCGGCAAAGAACGCGCTGTACCATCGCAGGGAGAGCGCTTGCGGCGGGAACTGCAAGTTCCCCGACGCGGAGAAGGACGTTGCAATAACAATACCCAGCGGTAACAGCATGACAACGAATATCGCTATATAACCGATGCGAAACGCTGCCGTTCCAAGCCATTCGAGACTACGTTGCATTGGTCACGTCACCTCCAAAGCGGCCGAGGACAGTGTAGATGACAAGAATGCTCACGAACATCAGGACGAGCATTACCGTCGAGAGGGCAGTGGCTATCGGCCAGTTGAAATTGACTAGCATCTGCTCCTGCACTTCGAGTGCGAACGGGCGATCGCTCCCTGCACCGAGCAGCGCCGGTGCGGAATACGCGCCGACGCTCCAGGCAAAGGAGATAACAGTCGCGACGGTGATTCCTGGCATAATCTCTGGCAGAACGACCGCAAAGAAAGACCGGATTCGGCTGGCTCCGAGGTCCCTGGCCGCCTCGACAAGCTCCCATTCAACGGTTGTCAGGACGCTGTAAATTGCCAGCATCGCATACGGGAAGACGATATACACTTGTCCGATGACGACGCCAAGCGTGTTCGGGACTATCTGCAGGGGTGCCTGAATGAGGCCGACTGCGAGCAAGAGGCTGTTGGCCGTCCCGTTCGGAGCCAGCAACGGAACCCACACGTACGTCTTGATTACGAGTGTCGTCAACAGCGGCAGCACAACCGAAAATAACAGGGCCGATTTCCGCACCCCGTTCGCGCGCCAGGTGGCATATGCATAGAAAACCGCGAGGACGACTGTGAGTAGCGTCGCGATGATGCCGAGCTTGAACGAATACACGATGATTCCCTGGAGCAACTCAGACTGGAGGACCTGCACTTACGATGCGATGGTGAACGTCCCCTCGGCATACGGGAGGCCCTGTGACTGTTCGCTGAAACTGATGCGAACCAGCAACAGAAACGGAACCACGAACACCAGCAACTCGAACAGGATCAGTGGGCTCATCAGCAACAACGAGCGGCGAGAGCCAGACTGTCCCTCAAATAGCGACCAGAGGCGGTCTAACACAGTCGTTCTGGAGTCGACACTCATTGTCGGTCCCTCACCCTCGTGCCGTCGGGACGGAACAGCAGTATGTCATCGATATCCCAGCTGAGCTCAACCGTATCTCCTTCATCAATTGCTGATTGGTCAGTAACGCTCTGTTCGACGAACAGTTGCTCCCCGCCGATGTCGACGACATGGCGGATGCTGGAGCCGCGATAAATAGTACTCTCTACGGTCCCGGAAACACCACCACCACCGCCGTTACCGTCGGCACGGGTCTGGTGAGATGCCCGGGTTGATTCATCGGTGAGAGGAGCTATTTGCATGAACTCGGGACGGAGCGAGACAGTAAGGGACGCTTCGGGCTGGATTTTCGAAGTCACCGGTACACGGATCTCCGAGTCGAACTCCGTCACCAGATAGCTGTACTGGCCGTCACTGTCGCTTACAGTACCACTGACGAAGTTTGTATCACCCAGGAATTCCTCGACAAACTTGTTTTTCGGGTCCCGATACACTTCATTCGGCTCTCCGACCTGCACCAGTCGCCCATCGTTCATTATGCCGATACGATCAGCAAGGGTGAACGCTTCGTCCTGATTGTGTGTGACGTGAACGAACGTTTTCTGAAACTCTTCGCGAATATCTTTCAGCTCGATCTCCATCTCCTCACGCAGTCGCTTATCCAAGTTCGAGAGGGGTTCATCAAGCAGTAGCACGTCAGGGTCCACTGCCAGCGACCGTGCCAGCGCGACACGCTGTTTCTGGCCACCCGAGAGGTCGGTCGGACTGTGACTTTCATACCCATCCATGTGAACGCGGTCCAGCATCTCGCTGGCGCGGTCACGCCGCTGCTGTTTTCCCATGCCACGCATCTTGAGACCGAACGCAACGTTCTCAAGTACGGTCTTGTAAGGGAACAGCGCCCAGTTCTGGAACACCATCGAGGTGTCCCTGTCGTAGGCCGGTTCGTCGGTCACGTCCGCATCTCCGATGTAGACTGTCCCGGACGACGGTGTCTCCAGCCCACTGATCATTCGCATCGTCGTCGACTTGCCACAGCCACTGGGACCGAGTAAGCACAACAGTTCCCCGTCCCGAACGGATAGGGAGACATCTGTCACCGCATCGAGCTCCCCGAACGATTTCGAGAGGTTCTGTAGTTCTATCTCCGACATGAGTTATGCAATTCGTGTTGGCCACTGAGACACTGGTCCCTTGTAAACATCGGTCCCGACATCGCTAGTTCGAACTCGCCTCCATCTCCGAGATCCGCTGGTTGAAGCTGTCAAAGTTCGAGTTGATGTAATCGAACTCCGGCCAGGCGACGAGCGCTGCTTCGTCACTGTTGTTGGGGAGGTCCTCGTTGAGTTTTTCAGTCGCGTATTCCATGTCCGTATTCGTAAACAGCGTCGGACTGTTTTCCGACCACCGTGTCTGGGTCTCGGCGTCCAGCAGGAAATTCAAGAAATCCTCCGCCATCCGCCGTTTGTCAGTGCCACGGACCGGACACCAGTGGTTGACGAAACCGCTGTTTCTATCCGGTGCGGTGTGGCTCAGGTTAGGATAGTCGTCAATATCGTACGCGGTCTGTTCGTAGTACCACTGCGCGTGGTCGATAATGCCGTTCTCGAACAGTTGCCAGATGTCTTCCCCGGAAGAAGCCCAGCCCTGGATGTTCCACTGCTCCTCCATATAGTCAAACACGTCCATCGAGAGGTCCTCATCGTACACTTCCCCAGCAAGCTCCTTCGCATCCATCGCGACAGCAGCGTCATGCTGTGGGAACCACCAGAACCCTTTGTCGATACCGATTCCATTCCCGTTGGCGGCTTCTGGGGCGGCAAGGTCGGCCCAGGTGGTCGGTTCGAAATCTATATCGTTTCGATAGATGAGCGTCGTCGGCGCACCGTCGACGGGGACCCCGAACTCCGTGGTTCGGAAATCAGTGTAATAGTCAATGACGCCATCCAGATTCGGCACGTTCTCCTCTCGTACCGGCAAGAACAGGTCATCGTTGCGACCAAGGAGGTAAAAATACCCCTCCGTGATGGTGACATCAAACGGTGGCTGATCCTCCGGTGCTGATCTGATTTTTGCCAGGATCTCGTTCCAGCCGCGGTTGACCTGTAATCGACCACCAGTCCGCTCTTCGTACATCGGTTTTATCGTTTCTTCGAAGCGGTCAGCGTAGTTCCCGCTCCAGACCATTACGCGCAGTGTCTCACCGCTGAAATCCTGGCCACTACTACTGTCGCCCGTGCTGGCACCGCCACTTTCACCACCGGTCCCACCGTCGCCGTCATCGCTGGCCAACGAAGCGCATCCAGCAAACACACCGGCGGTTCCAGCTCCGGCGGCGGTCAAGAACCGTCGACGGCTGGTCCCAGACTGTCGGATCGGTTCGCTCTCGGTATGCTCGTTATTGCCACACATTGCTATACGCACATATTCCACGCATATTATAAAAAACTACCTTCGATACCCCACTCTGATGCAACCACAGTCCGCGATTCCAGCAGAAAGCATCGCTTGGGAAGAAATGAAGTGGGATGTTCCAGCCAGAGACGGACTAGTAGTCGGTGGCTAGAAAACAGGGTGTTGTTACGAAACGCGCCGCCAAGATTAGTTCGTCGTTCGGAGACGCTCTTCAAGTTCGTCAA
Source organism: Haloarcula marismortui ATCC 43049 (assembly GCF_000011085.1). Classification (NCBI taxonomy): domain Archaea; kingdom Methanobacteriati; phylum Methanobacteriota; class Halobacteria; order Halobacteriales; family Haloarculaceae; genus Haloarcula; species Haloarcula marismortui. The sequence continues at coordinate 359,542 of NC_006395.1, read as the reverse complement.
CGACATCCCTGAGTGCATTCGGAACTTCCTGTTCGAGAACCATCCCATCGACCCGATAGGTCGGGCCCGAGACACTGAGCGCGCCAATCACGTCCCCCTCCGGCCCGTGAACGGCTTTCCCAATGCTTCGCATCCCGTCAGTGTACCCCTGATCGTCGACAGCGTAGCCGCGTTCTCGAATCTGCTCCAGTTCGGCGTGCAACTCTTCCCGCGACGTGATCGTGTGGTCAGTCCGTGCAGGGAGCCCCCACCGCTCGATAACGTCTTCGACCCGGGACTTGGAATAGGTGGACAACACTGCCAGCCCAGACGCGGTCGCGTGCATGTGATAATATGACCCCGTTCTGGCCCGGTACTCCTTCGATGGTCCGTCAGTGGTCGTCCCCTCGAACTTTGCCCACTTGTGGTACGATTCGGCGATTGTGATAACCCTGCCACGGTCCGGAGCCACGAAGTCACACTCTTCCTCTGTCCGTTCGGTGAGGGCTGCGATTGCTTCCTCGATATGCGGATAGCCGGGCCATCGGCTTCGTGCCTGTTCACCGTAATTCAAGAACCGCAACCCGACCTGATAGATTTCGCCGCGTTTGACCAGAAAGCCGCTGTCGCGGAGCGTGGTGAGGTGCTTATGTGCAGTACTCTTGGCCACGTCTACCTCTTCAACGATATCCCGAAGCCGTGCACCGTCACGGTCGGAGACGATATCAATAATCTCGATCGATAGTTCCGTGGTATTCACAGACATATGTCGGCTGTGTGTCTGATGGGATTTAGTAGTTCGGTAGAACAAAACCAGAATCATGAAGTGTCATTCGCTATTATTTTTTGTGTGAGTGTGTGACACTATTTGCGAGGCTAGTTCGATTGAGCGAAACAATGTCGGCACGGTCTGATTATCACGCAAAAAGAATAACAGAAGTACAGGCGTTATATGATGTAGGAGGTGACCCGAGACTTAGTCGTACAATCAAAATGAAGAAGAGACTCAGATGGCTTTCCCACGGTTTTTCTAGTTCGATCATATGAAACAGTCGAATCGAAACATAGGATATAGGGGTTGAACCGACAGGAGCCAATACCTACACGGTGAAGTTCGGAGACAAAAGCCGTCCTAGACTGACGCTACGTTTCTATTTTGTTTGTGGTGTTGAGCGTTTCACTATCATATTCTTGTCTATCCGTCTATCGTACTGTATTCGTAGTACTGACTTCGAACTTCGATTTCGTTTTTCGTATATCGAAGTATCTCAAGCAGATTTGCCATGTATCTGGAGGTGAATCGATCTCTGGGCCCAGTAATACCAAGAGACACCATGACTTCCTGTTCGTCGTTGAATATCGGAACAGCGACACCTCGAACACCTCTGAGATGCTCCTCGTCGTCTATCGCATAGCCCTGGTCGCGAATTCGTTCAAGCGCCGCTTCGAGAGCAGACCGGGATGACAACGTGTTATCAGTCCCTTTCGGAAGCCCATGGTCGGCAACGATTTCGTTTCGTTTTTCCACCGGAAGGTGCGCCAGAATTACTTTGCCCAGCGATGTCCAGTGCATCTCTGTGTGATTCCCAATGGGAATTTCGTCGCCTGCAGCCTTTCCGCCTGAGCTCCTGTAGAGAATGACCCGCTGGCCGTTCTCCTCGATGCCGGCACCAGCAATCTCGCCAGTTTCTCTGCTGAGTTCTTCAACCTTATTGCGAAGCAGTCGGCCGATGTCCAGTCTTTGCCGAACGCTGCCACCGAGCTCAAGAAAGCGGAACGATCGACGATACTGCCCGGCATCCTTGACAACGTAGTCCCGCTGGACAAGTGTGTTGAGGTGGATAAAGACAGTACTTGTGGGGATATCAAGATGAGACGCAAGCTCGGAAAGACCGACTGGTTCAACTTTTCCGAGGGCAGCGAGAATGTCCAGCGTTGTCTCGACCGCGCTGATCGTTTTGTTGTTCTGTGAGGGCATGGATGCGCTTTTTCTTGCAGGGTAAAATAGATTCCGTCGAGAGACAAAATGTTTCCAATCATATTGGAAACTGTCGGTGTCCCGTTAGAGACGATATTCTAACAAGAGTACGAGTGTTATTTTCTGCACTCTCCTTACTCTCGGGGGGTGGCAACAAACCACATGAACATGTGGGCTGGAGGCTTCAACACCTGATTCAGTAGTTACAGACACTCTGGCGTCGTTTTGTGACATTCGTGTATTCCGTACGAGCGTCCCACGTGACTTTCAATCTCATTGAAAGGGTTTGGAAACGCTCTGGTATCCTGTTTTCTACGCTTTAGTCGGTCTCTGCTCCGTATTCTGCAGCATACTATAGGTCATACTTGCGGGTGTAACGTTTGGCCTCGGTGCAGAACTGCCGGCTACGCAGTTATATCCGACGGTGCTCCACAGGCGGCCCGCGGGTTTCGATGTGATTGGTCTGCCTGACTCTGCCACCACTACCAACATTTATTAATGATGATTGCGATGCTTCTTCTACTCGGTATGAGCGAAGTTACACTATCAAACGTCAGCAAGGTATACGACGACGATGTCCTTGCAGTTGAGGACCTTTCTCTGGCCGTCGAGGACGGTGAGTTTGTCGTCGTTGTCGGCCCATCCGGATGTGGGAAATCGACCACACTTCGGATGATTGCTGGGCTCGAAACAGTCACCGACGGTGAGATTGCTATCGGGGGGAGCGTAGTCAACGACGTTCGTCCACAGGACCGGAACATTGCGATGGTGTTCCAGAGCTACGCACTGTACCCGCATATGACCGTGCGCGATAACATGTCCTTCGGGCTCCGACTGTCAGGCGAGTACGATGATCAAATCGAACAGCGCGTGACTGAGGCCGCCGAACTGCTGGAGATTGCGGACCTCATGGACGACCTGCCGAAGCAACTCTCGGGTGGCCAGCAACAGCGTGTCGCACTTGGGCGGGCTATTGTCCGCGACCCGGACGTGTTTCTGATGGACGAACCGCTGTCGAATCTCGACGCGAAGCTTCGGACACAGATGCGCACGGAGATCCAGCGGATCCAAGAAGAGTTGGACGTGACGACGATTTACGTCACGCACGATCAGACGGAAGCGATGACGATGGCCGACCGGATCGTGATTCTCAATCAGGGTGAACTCCAGCAGGTCGCGCCACCGGAACGCTGCTACGATGAGCCCAACAACAAATTTGTCGCGGGGTTCATCGGGTCACCATCGATGAACTTCTTCGAAGCGAGTGTAACCAATAGCGGCGGGCACGCGACGTTCCACTCGTCAAATATTGAGTTTACGCTCAACGTCGACATTCCGGACGGGGAGTACACGCTGGGCGTCCGCCCGGAAGATTTCGTCGCCGAGGACGCCGGCGAGTACATCAATACAGTTGTCGATGTCGTAGAACCAATGGGGTCTGACAACTTCCTCTATCTGGAGACTGCAGGCGGGTCGAAAGAAGTCGTTGCCCGGGTCAGTAGCGAATACCGCCCAGAACGGGGCGACAAAATCGCGCTCGGGTTTCATACAGAGGATATGCATCTGTTCGGTCCAGATGGCGAGCGTGTGGAACTGAATCAGTTGCAGCGGACAGAGTCGGTGTAATATGTTGTACGATACTATCGGTCGGAAAGAGAGCGAGTGGGCTGGGATGACTGCGGGTCAGATCCGAAATGTTGGCGAACAGCCGGGCTCAGTTCTCGTTATTCCCGTCGGAAGCGTCGAACAGCACGGGAACCACCTCCCGGTCGTCACCGACACACTCCTCGTCGAGGCGATGGTCGACACTGCTATCGAGCGCCTAGATGGCGTTCCTGTCGTCGTGACACCGCCGGTCTGGAGTGGGTTCTCGCCACACCATCTGTCGTTCGGTGGGACCCTCTCACTCGAGTTCGCGCACTTGCGAGCGACACTTGAGGATATCGCACACGCTGGCATCCAGAACGGATTCGACGCGATGCTGTTCGTCAACGGCCACGGCGGGAACAGTTCACTCATCGACGCCGTCGTGAGTACTGTGGGCGTCGACACTGATGCGGAAGTACTCGGGACGACGTACTTCCATCTGGCGTCGGATAGAATCGAGGAGCTCCGGACCACCGAGACAGGGGGGATGGCTCACGGCGGTGAGTTCGAGACGTCCCTCATGCTTGCGCTCCGACCAGACCTCGTGGGTGACCCGGCGGTCCGCGACGGTGAACCGATGGACGAACACTACGGCTGGGGCGGGCAAGACTTGCTTGACGGGGGCAACGTCTCTGTCTACCGCTCGTTCGACGAGTATTCCTCATCCGGAGCTATCGGGACGCCGAAGCAGGCGAGCGCGGAGACAGGCGAACGAATCCGCTCGGTCATCGGCGACGAACTCGCGGCCCTCATGGTTGCGATTCACGAGAACAATGCCTGACCAATGAGCGACACAACACAAAGAATTATGTACATGGAAATAGGTGACATTAACGATGCAGCCCGATAACAACGACAGGTCTGTCGAGGATAGTATCGACCGCCGACGGCTTCTCCAGGCGCTTGGCGCAGGCGGCGCCATCGCCATCGCCGGGTGCAGCGGCGACGGTGGGAGCGGCAGTGACGGGGGTGACGGCGACAGTGAGAGCGGCGGTGGCGGCAGCGACGGCAGTACGCAGAGCGTGCAGTTCCTCACGATGGGCGTCGGGGACAACATCAAGCAGTTCTTCGAGGAGAACAACGCGGCCTTCGAGGACGAACACGGCGTCGACGTAGAGTTCACCAGCGTTACGTGGGACAACGCACGGCAAACCGTGAACAACCGTGTCGACGGCGGCGAAGCGCCCGACGTCAGTCGGTGGCCGGCACGCTGGATCCCCCAGCTGGTGGGCAAAGACGCACTCGAACCGCTTGATGACATGATGGACGGGGGGTTCGGCGAGCAGTTCTACGACGGCGTGGCCGAGGGAACGATGTACAACGGCTCCCACTACGGCGTGCCGTGGGCCGCCTCGAACAAGTGCCTCTACTACAACAAAGATGTCTTCGAGACGGCGGGGCTCGACCCGGAAGACCCGTCGCTCGATTCGTGGCAAGATATGCTGGATGCCGCAACGCAGATCCGTGACAGTGATGCGAGCGTCCCAGCACTGGGCCTTGCAGGGGCCGACGCAATCGAAACCGGGTCGCAGTACTACCACTACCACTGGTCACACGGCGCAGACCTCGTCAACGACGAAGGAATGCCAGTCGTGAACTCCAGTGGCGCTGTTGATGCCCTCTCGTTGTACACCGACCTTCATCTCGAACACAATGTCACGCAGTCATCGCCACTCTCCTCAACTCGGCAGGACATCCGACAGCTGTTCGAGAACGGTGACCTCGGGATGGTCATCGGGCACGTGTACACGGGACTCAACATCACCGCCGCGAAGGAAAACGGTGATGTCGACTTCGATTACGGTATCGTGCAGGTACCGCGTGGCCCTGAAGGTCGGTACAGCCTCTTCACTATCGACACGCTCGCCATCCTGAGTCAGAGTGAACACAAGGACCTCGCCCGGGACCTGATTCGGTTCTACTTCGACGAGGAGCGACGGTTCCAGTACTCGAAGCAAAAAGGGTTCCTCCCCGTCGTCGAAGCCGTCGGGGAGCGCTCGTACTTCTCGGAGTCGAAGAACTGGGGACCGTTCGTCGAGGCGGGGCAGTACGCCCGCGCCCGACCGAAGCTCGGTAACTTCAGCGAGTTCAACGACCGGATGGTCCAAGCCATTCAGGAAGCACTGGCGGACCGGAAGTCACCGCAGAAAGCGCTCAACGATGCACAGAGTGATCTCAAAGATGCCATGGAGTGACAGACAGGGATGAGTCTGGCAGAGGAATACACCGAAACGTCCGATGACTCACGTCTCGAACGAGGGCTGGCGTACGTCCAGCGCAATAGCCGAGCGTACCTCCTCATTGCTCCCGCAGCGGTGTTCCTGCTGGCCGTTGTCGGGTACCCGATCATCGAGACGTTTCGGCTATCGCTGTACCAGTCACCCGCCGACTCCAACATCGAGACGTTCGTGGGGCTGCAGCATTACGTCGAAATATTCAACAGCGACATCTTCTACCGACTGCTCTGGCAGACCGGTCGCTGGGTCGTCGCCGGTGTCGCGGGCAAGACACTGCTGGGACTGCTCATCGCCGTTCACCTCAAGGGAGATATCCGCGGTCGGAAGTTCTTCCGCACGGCGTTTCTCATCCCGTGGGGGATTCCCTACGCGATCTCCGCTGTGGTGTTCCGGTGGATAGAGCACCCGCAGTTCGGCTACCTCAACGCGATCTTGCTAAAACTCGGCATCATCGAACAGGGTATCGGTATCCTCGGAAACCCGAGTCTGGCGTGGCTCGGCGTCGTCGTGGCTGATATCTGGATCGGAACGCCGTTCATGGCGATTATCTTCCTTGCAGGGTTGCAATCGATACCACAGGAACTGTACGAGGCAGCCGCCATCGACGGTGCCGAGAAGTGGCACCAGTTTCGGTACATCACGCTCCCACAGCTCAAAAGCGTCGTCCTGATCGCCACGCTGCTGTCGACGATCTGGACGTTCGTCAGCTTCGACGTCATCTGGACAATGACCGGCGGCGGACCGATCAGTTCGACGGCAACGCTCGTCATTCACATCTATCAGGTGGGGCTCCAGAACGGGAACCTCGGGCGCGGAGCCGCCTACAGTGTCATCGGGTTCCTGTTCCTGTTCGGCTTCGCAATCATCTACCTGCGCATCTACACGCGCGGCGGTGACGAGCTATGACGATGGCAGGCCACGACCGGAGCAGTCTCCGCAAAGTCCGGCTCTACGGCGTGCTGATCGGACTACTCGGGATCATGATGTTGCCGTTCTACGCGATGTTCTCGAGTACGCTCAAGCCGGAGTCGGAGATCTTCGCTGCACCGGCGACTCTGGTCCCCAGCGACCCCAGCCTCCAGGCCTACCTGCAGGTCTGGACACAGACCGACGTGTTGCTCTGGGTCGGCAATAGCTTCATCATCTCGGTGGGGACGGTCGTGTTGACGCTTCTGCTGGCGATACCGGCCGCGTACTCGTGTGCCCGGAACGACTTCGTGGGGAAGCGAACCTTTCTCCTCTCCGTGCTGGTCGTCCAGATGTTCGCGCCGGTTGTGTTGATCGTCGGCCTCTTCGATGTTATCTCCCAGATGGGACTGTTCAACACCTATCTGGCTGTGATCGTCCCGGCGGCAGCGTTCACGCTGCCGTTCAACGTCTGGATGCTGTACGGGTATTTCAAGACGATCCCCGTCGCGCTCGAAGAGTCAGCGCGTATCGACGGCGCGAGCCAACTGCAGATCCTCACGAAGATCGTGCTCCCGCTCACGAAGCCGGCGCTGGTCGCCAGTGTCACCTACACGTTCCTCTACGCGTGGAATCGGCTGCTGTTCGTGCTTACCTTCCTCACTGACAGTGCGAAGTACAACATCCCTCGCGGGGTCTTCTCGATGGTCGGCGCGCTGCAGACCGACTGGCGGATGATGCTCACTGTGTCTGTGATTGGTATTATCCCACTCCTGATTTTGTTCGCCTTCCTAGAGGAGTATATCGTCGCTGGGATGACGGCTGGCGCGGTCAAGGAGTAGCTGCCTCTACTTTTATTATCGCCGCGATAGTTGGTCGCGTATGGAATTCGCGATGTGGGCGTACCCGTGGGACCTTCTGGACGAAGGGCCGTCCGAGGTGGAACGGCGACTGCGTGACATCGGCATCGACGAGCTGAACCTCGCGACGAACTATCACACTGTGCAGGCGTTCACGCCGCACAGTCCGGAGCGACGGACGCTGTTTGCCCGCGCGAGTTCGTATTTCGAGCCTGGTCCGGAGTACGGGGACCTCGAACCGGTTCCGTACGAGGGAATGAACGGCGACTGGGTCGCAGACGCCGCGACCGGTTTGTCTGACCTGACACTCAATTCGTGGACAGTGGGCTGTCACAACTCTCGGCTCGGGATGGCCAATCCAGAGTACACACTGGAATCTGCACACGGTGACGACCTGGTCTTCGGCCTGTGTCCCTCCCAGCCCGCGGTCCAGACGTATCTCTCGGCACTGGTTTCGGATTTGTCGTCCCGCGATGAGTTCGCTCGTATCGAACTGGAAACGTTCGATTACTTCTACGGGACGGGCTTTGGCTGGCACCACCAGAAGATTCACGCACGGTTGGGAGTCCTCGGAGAATTCTTGCTCGGGTTGTGTTTCTGTCCACACTGTCGCAAGAACGCAAAGGCCGCGGGTGTCGATGCTGAGCGGGTACGTTCGACTGTCGCCGATACGATAGACGATATCGTCGCCGGCGACGTGTCACACGAGCACCCACCGGAGGAGTGGCTCGCGGACCACAGCACCGTCGCCGCGTACGTCGATGTCCGCGAACGGACGCTGGCATCACTGTACGCCACGCTGGCTGACGCCGCTGGAACGACATCGCTTGGCTACTACGTCGGCGCACCGGAGCCCGGCCGCGAGTGGGTCGTCGGGGCCGACCTACAAGCGCTCTCGAACCACGTCGATTACTACTGTCTGCCGGCCTACGAGTCGTCAAGTGACGCAGTCATAGGTGCGTACAACGCCGTTGAGACGGTGATTGATGACGTGCCACTCCACATTGGTCTCCTGCCGGGCCATCCGGCCATCGACGACGAGGCGACCGTGGTCGATATCGTGGAGACTCTTGACTCGAAAGGAGTGCCGCGGCTATCCTTCTATAACTACGGACTGCTTCCAGAGCAGTCACTGGAGTGGGTCGAAACCGCCATCGAGACAGTGAGCTGAGAGGGGGAAGCGGTACTTTGATATCGGTTCCCGGACGACAGAATGGCATGGAGATAACTGGCGTGTCAGCGGTAACTGTAGATGTACCGTTGGCCGACTTGGATGAACACCTCGGAATCGGGCCGTACGTGACCAACCACGGAAAGTTACGTTCGATGGAACGCGTCCTCGTCCGTGTCGACACAGATGAGGGCCTTAGCGGCTGGGGCGAGATGCGTGTCTTCCTGTCACCGGAAGCCACCGAGTCGATTATCGAAGACGGAGTTGGGCCGATGATTGAGGGCCAGTCGCCGTTCGAAATCGAGCGACTCCGCCGGCAGGTGTTCGTCGAGTACACCAACGTCGATATGTTCTTTGCCGCCGTCGAAACGGCCTGCTGGGACATCGTCGGGAAAGCCCTCGATAGACCAGTGTACGAGCTGCTCGGCGGATGGACAGCACCGACACAGGGGACACAACAACACCGGCAAAGCGTTGATGGCGACAGTACTGCTCCTATTGAGGTCCCTGTTGCCTTCTGTCTCGGCATCCTCTCGCCCGAGGAGTCTCGTGTCAAAGCCCGAGAAGCGCACGAAGCGGGCTTCACTGTCCTCAAAACAAAGGCAGGACGGGACTGGCGACAGGATGTCGAGCGAATCAGAGCGATGCACGATGAGGTCGACGGACAGCTCGAATTTCGACTCGACCCGAATCAGGGCTGGACGCTCGACCAGGCGGTTCGGGTCGGCGCGATGCTCGAAGATGCGGGTATCTACCTGCAGTATATGGAACAGCCGATTCGCGTCGATGCACACAGATCGCTAGCCAGGCTCCGACAACGACTCCGCCAGCCGATCGCGCCGAACGAGGACACGTATATCTCGCATAATCTGCAATCGCTTGTCGAAGCTGGCGCGATGGATGTCGGCGTTATCGACCTGACCCCAGCCGGCGGCATCAGTGGAATTCGACAGCAGGCCGCCATCCTTGAAGACGCCGGGGTTCCCTTTACCCACCACTGTGCGTTCGACCTGGGGATTCGAACGGCGGCGATCCTCCACGCGTTCACCGGCATCCCGGGCTTTTCCTTGCCCCCAGATTCGACGTACTACGGCTGGGAGGCAGACATCATCGAGCGGCCGTTCGAGGTCAGCAACGGCTGCCTCCCGGCCCCGGACGGTCCTGGTCTCGGAGTTTCTATCGACATGGCTGCCATCGAGGAGTATCGAATCACATGAACGGCCAAGAGCAACTTTCAAGAGGGCAGCTTACGTGGGTGTCAGTGTCATGGTAGAGCTATCACTAGCGGACCGGCCAGCCATTGTGACTGGCGCATCACGGGGTATCGGGCGCGAGATCGCGGCCCGGTTCGCCGAAGCTGGTGGCGATGTCGTCGTCTGTTCGCGCACCTACGAGGACGTGGAAGCGGTTGCGACGGAACTGACCCAGACACACGATGGCCGCGTTGTTCCGGTCGAATGTGACGTTACAGACCGGGAGGCGGTACGGGACCTTGTCGACACGACCATCCAAGAGTTCGGGGACATCCGCGTGCTTGTGAACAACGCTGGTGGCGCAGACGAATCCGCCAATCTGTTGCACCGGTGTGACGAGGAGACCTTCGAATCGATGGTCGACCTGAACCTGAAAAGCCAGTTCCTCCTGAGCAAAGAGGTACTGCCAGCGATGGTCGCCGCTGGCGGCGGGTCGATAATCCATATGGGATCAGTCAACGGCCTGTTCGGTATCGGTCTCTCCGGCTACTCCGAGGCGAAAAGCGGGCTCCTGGCGCTCTCCCGAAACATCGCCGCCCACTACGGGCAACACGGGGTCCGCTCGAACGTTATTTCGGCGGCGACCATCGAAACAGCGAACAGGCGGGCGGAGATGGAAAACACGGAGGAACGGACCGGTGAAACGAGCGCCCGGGAGCGCTGGCTCGACCAGTATCCGCTCGGGCGGTTCGGCACACCGCGAGAAGTCGCTGATACGACCCTGTTCCTTGCCTCCGAAATGTCGAGTTTCTTGACCGGTGAGAATCTGGTGCTTGACGGCGGATTGACGACGAGCCTGCCAACATCGTTCATCAACGAGGTCTACGATGCGGACGAAAAGCCGACACCCAATTAAACAGCCATGGAAGAACTAACAACAGACGACGCACCTGATAGTATCGGCCCGTTCTCACAGGGAATCGCTAGCGGTGACCGTATGTACGTTTCCGGGCAGGGGCCAGTCGACCCGGATACCGGCGAGGTAATCCAGGGCACGCCCGGTGAACAGACCCGGCGTACACTCCGGAACGTCGCGGCCGTGTTGCAGGCCGGTGGCGCTTCGCTCGACGATGTGGTGAAGGCGACGGTGTTCGTGAAGGATATGCGATACTACGACGAGGTGAACGAGGTGTACGGTGAGCTCATGTCACCACCCTATCCTGCACGCAGTGCTGTGGAAGTCGTTAAATTGCCAGTCGATATCGACGTTGAGATAGAGGTTGTTGCAGAACGGTAGTATGTCGCATCTTGTAGTGTTCGACCTCGACGGGACGCTCACTCGACAGCGCGGCGGGTTCGAGCTGTTGCACACCCTCTACGGAACAACACCGGAAGCCGAGACGCTAATGAACCGGTTCGAGGCCGGAGAAATTACGTTTACAGAGTGGTGTCAGGGAGCGGTCGACATGTGGCGTGCGAACGATATCACCAGATCAGATATCACTCGTGCGACCCGGGCCCTCAAGCCGAAAGCAGGTGCTGTCGACCTCCTCGCCCACCTCCAGCAAACGGATATCCGATTCGGCATCCTCAGTGCCGGCGTTGCGAACCTTGCAGCGCGATTCGAGCCGTACGAACCGGCGTTTGTTCGTGGAAACTGGCTTCAGTTCGAGGATAGACGGGTTTCGGCTATCGATATCGGTGTCGGTCCCAATGAGAAAGGAGAGCTACTGAGAAAGATTCGAAGCAAACAGAATCCCGTCTCAATCACCTATATCGGCGATTCACACACTGATACGGAGGCGTTCATCGAGGCAGATACCGCGGTGTTATTTGACCCCGATGAACGCGTTCCCGAAACAGCAATCGACGCAGCGGACACAATCATTGAAAGTGCGGATATAGCAGAGGTACAGAACTGCATTCCAACGGCATAGCCCGCTATTCGCCGGTATAGACTTATATCCAGATAGGGTGTTTTCTTATTATTTCTGCAATATATGTTCTCAAATATGCAATATACTTACCCATATAGTTCATATTACATCCAAATGCCGGTTCTGAAGCAGGCTTAGCTTTCGGTGTGAGAACTGGACCGCTGTCGACGTTACTCACTACTACACTGGTCCCAACCGTGTATTCCCCGGACAGATGCCGCCCGGTCATCGGCACCGCGTCAGTGGTCGCTGGCGCAGTGGCAACATCTAGCAATTTGCAACAGGCTTCGACGGCTCTTTTACCGTCGGGTGGTGACCGGCAACTGAATGAGTCGCTATCGAACGACCGGTTGCTTTCTCCTCCTGGCTGCAATCTGGGGTACTGCATTCATGGCGACAGATGTCGGCCTTGCCGACCTGCCGCCAGTACCGTTCGCTGCCGTCCGCTTCGACATCGCCTCCGTTCTCCTGTTTGCCGCGCTGGCTGTCACAGGCGCGCTAGAGCGGCCACAGACCCGCGACGACTACGTGTACGTCCTCGCTGGGGGTTCGCTTATGATCGGGGTGCATCACGTATTCCTGTTCACCGGGCAACAGTACGTCACCGGGGCCGTCGCCGCCGTACTGCTCGGTCTCGTTCCCGTCGTAACGCCCGCGCTGACGAAGCTCGCGTCGAGCGATGACACGTTCACCGCGAATACTGGGGTCGGCGTGGTACTCGGCTTCGCCGGCGTTGTCGTCATTGCTGACCCTGACCCAGCGAATCTCCTCAGCAGTACTATCGGAATCGCGCTCGTGTTCGCAGCAGCACTGGCGTTCGCCATCCCGGCCGTCGTCACGCACGACACCAGTCCGTCGATGTCGTTTCTGGCCACACAGGCGTGGTTGATGGCTATCGGAGCCGCTGTCCTCCATCTCACCGTACTCGTACTTCCCGGACAGTCGTTTGCGGACGCATCGTGGACGCCGTCCGCGCTTGCGGCGCTGTTGTATTTGGCTGTCGTCGCCGGTATCGGCGGTTTCCTGCTGTACTTCCGGTTACTTGACCAGCTGGGCCCTATCGAGATGAGTTTCATCGAGTACGTCATCCCCCTGTTCGCCGCGCTCGCCGGCTGGCTCGTGCTCGGTCAGCAGGTCACGCTCGCCACCGTCGGTGGGTTCGGATGTATCCTGCTGGGATTCATCGCGGCGAAGTGGACGGCGCTGCGAGCGGAGCTTCGTCGGGTCGTCGAACCGAAAACCAGTCCACCGGCCGACTGACCACAACCGGGTGAGCAGGCCGTCACTGACTGGACCACTCTCTAGATACGGGAAACTCGACAGCGAAGCGAGAAACGGTAAGAATGACCGTCAGGCAGGAGTGCCAACGGCGTCGCGCTTCTGAAAACAAGCGAATTCCAACCGCTATTTTGCTATCCTTTTCAGATGAACGGCTGTAGCACTTGCCATTTGGCGACAGACCCGTCTGAAAACGGAACCTTGTAAGAGAAAACCGCATCATAGCCGCTTGCACATACTGGCGGGGCTAACGGGTTTTTATAAGACTACCCGTTGCTGTGTAATATGATACAACCCATTCGCACGCTATGGAGCCGGTATCGATCTATCCCGCTCATCTGGCGCATCTTTGTCGCCTTCGTACTGGGAGCAGGTGCCGGTATCGTGTTCGGGGAGCAGATGGCTGTCGTCAGACCAGTAGGCGACCTCTTCCTCCGACTGCTCAATATGCTGGTCATCCCGATTATCGTCTTCACACTGCTGACCGGGATTCGACAGCTCTCACCCGCAAAACTTGGAAAAATCGGCGGTGCGACAGTCGGTCTCTACGCCCTGACGACGACCCTCGCAGGAATCATTGGTCTCGCGGTTGCAAACGTGCTTCAGCCGGGTCGTGGGCTCGAATTCGGCGGCGGTGAAGCGCAATCGAAAGCGCCGCCGTCGTTGCTTGATGTCGTTCTCGGTATCGTGCCGAACAATCCCGTCGCGGCCCTCGCAGAGGGGAATCTGCTGGCGACGGTTTTCTTCGTCATCGTCTTCGGAATCGCGCTGACATACGTCCGCGCCCGGCAAGACGCGCTCGCAGAGAGTGTCGATTCAGTGTTCGAGGCCTTCGAAGTGGGTGCTGAGGCGATGTTTGTCATCGTCCGTGGCGTCCTCGAATTCGGTGTGCTCGGTGTGTTCGCGTTGATGGCGTCCGGTATCGGCACTGAAGGCATCGGCCTGTTCTCCTCGCTGGGCGAGCTCGTGTTGGCAGTCACTATTGCAATCGGCATTCACATCGGCTTCACCTATCTCGTTCTTTTGATGAGCGTGATTGCCGACGTGTCGCCGATTGCGTTCCTCAGCGGAGCGAAGGACGCGATGGTGACTGCGTTCGCGACTCGGTCGTCGAGCGGAACGCTCCCTGTTACGATGCGCAATGCGGACGAAGACCTGCAGATCGCTGAGCGAGTGTATTCGTTCACGCTCCCGGTCGGTGCCACGGCGAACATGGATGGTGCTGCCATCCGACAGGCGGTCACCGTGATGTTTGCCGCAAACGTCGTCGGACAGCCACTAGTGCTTACTGAGCAAATTTTCGTCTTAATTGTGGCCGTCCTCATCAGCATCGGAACCGCTGGCGTTCCGGGAGCGGGGATCGTCATGCTCACTGTGATTCTCACACAGGTCGGCCTTCCGCTGGAGGTCGTTGGATTCGTCGCCGGGGTCGACCCTATTCTTGGGCGGATTGCAACTATGAACAACGTCACTGGCGACCTCGCAGTTTCGACCGTTGTGGGGAAGTGGAACGACGGACTCGACCGTGGTGAGGGCGTCTGGTCACGAAACCTGAGCGGAGTCGCTGAGTTCGTTCCCGGTGACGACTAAAGCGAACGGCGGGAGCGATTCCAACAGCCCCTAATGCTGGTACAGTTGTTATTCTAATCTATTAGAAGAGGAGTACTTCTCGCGACTGGACAGACAACAACAGTATGAGAGGTCCTCGGGCCGGGTACACCAGTCAGAAGCGTTCGTCCAGCCAATTCGTGGTATCTTTGCAGTCTCAGAAACCGGGCGATATCGGTCCCGATTTTAGTTGGTTCGTTTTCGTTCCTGTGTCGGGTGGTCTGTGACGTACACTTTCGTATCGTCCGGAATGTCGTCGGTGACCCAGGAGTTCGCCCCAATGCTGACGTGGTCACCAACGCTGATGGCACCCAGAACTTTCGTGCCCGCGCCGATGACGACGTGGTCGCCGATATCCGGGTGTCGTTTGTAGCCCTTCTTTAATCTGTGTTCGTCGCTCTCGTCGGCCTCGAAGTGGAGCGCGCCAAGCGTCACGTCCTGATAGAGGCGGACCCACTCCCCGACAGTTGTGGTTTCGCCGATGACGACGCCAGTCCCGTGGTCGATAAAAAAGTGGTCGCCGATTTCAGCGCCGGGGTGGATGTCGATGCCGGTCTCAGTCTTGGCGTATTCGGTGAGTTCGCGAGCGTACTCGGAGGCTCCGGCCTCGTAGAGGGTGTGTGCGACCCGTTGTACGAGTATTGCCATGAACCCCGGATAGGACCGGATTATCTCCATATACGTCTTTGCCGCCGGATCACCTTTGAACGCGGCCTCCACGTCCTTTTTGAGTCGTGTGCGAACCGCCGGGAGCTGATCGATGACGGCGTCAACTGTTTCAGCCGGGTCCGACCCGGAGTAGGGTCTAATACCGGCAAAGAAGAGGCCGCCCAGGGTGTCGAGACGGTCCAGAACGGCGAGCTCGTCCCGGACCAGTTCAGCAGCGTTCCAACAGGTCGGGAAGAACAGTCGTTTGAGGATGTCGATTTCCGGTCTTCGGTGTTCCCGCCGCGGGAACTCCATCTGCGTCTGGGTCGGGAACGGCTCTTCATCGGCCCGGTACGCCGCGAAGAGTTTCTCGTGTGTGTCGCCCGTATAACAGTAGTCCATATCGGATTGTTGGGCTGAAGCATCTTAGTTTTGAAACAATAGTTGTCTTTTCCGCTATATGTTGTGTTCTCGCTGACGCTGTAGAATTGAAAACGAGCAGCATCCCACACTGAGAGGTAGCTATTTGATACTGGCTTGTCATCGATTCTGTATGAACGGCGAGTGTTACTTCTGTCACGGCATCGTTTCAGCACCGGAAGAAGGCCACATCTGGCTGCGTGAGCACGACAGCCACGAGGTGTATATGCACGAACAGTGTGCCAGCGGTCACAACGTCATAGAGGGAGAACAGGACCCAGCAGGTGAACTCCTGATTACATGCCCGGAGTGTGGTGCGGTCGAAACGATATAACAGTCCACGCGGGTAGTCCTGCGAACGGGCCCTACGGAAGCCTAATATCGACGCCGGACTGGAGGCTGGCCGCTTTCACAGTGTTATACAGCAGCATCGCGATGGTGAGTGGTCCAACACCGCCGGGAACCGGGGTGATGGCGTCCGCTTTCTCTTTAGCGCTCTCGAAGTCCACGTCCCCGACGAGTTCGTACCCCTTCTCCGTGTCAGCATCAACCCGGTTGATGCCCACATCAATAACTGTCGTACCCGCCGAGAGCATCGACCCGTCTATCATCTCCGGAACCCCGGCGGCGGCAATCACGATGTCCGCGTTGCGAGTCTTGTCCGCAAGGTCATCAGTTCGGGAGTGGCAGACGGTCGTTGTCGCGTTCCCGCCCGGCCCGTACTGGATGAGCAAGTTTGCCATCGGTTTGCCGACGATGTCCGAGCGACCCACGACGACAACGTCTTTCCCCTCCGTCACAACACCAGTTTCGGCCAGCATTTTCTGTATTCCATGGGGGGTGCAGGGCTTGTATCGCGCGTTCCCCGCGACGAGTCGGCCGACGTTTTCGGGATGGAACCCGTCGACGTCTTTCATCGGGTCAATGCGCTCCAGTACGTCGCGCTTTGGCACGTGGTCGGGGACCGGCATCTGAACGAGGATTCCGTGGACCGCCGGGTCCGCGTTCAGTTCGTCGATGGTCGAGAACAGCGCCTCGGCCGACTCGTCTGCACTGATTTGATGATGAAACCCCTCAATGCCGATTTCATTACAGGCCCGCTGTTTCATCGAGACGTACGTTTCACTCGCGCCGTCGTCGCTCATCAGCACAGTCGCCAGCCCCGGTGTGACACCCTCGCTGACGAGCGTGTCCGTACACGCCGCGACGCCCTCCGTGATCTGGTCGCCGATTTCGTTCCCATCGATTACTGTAGTCATTGTTGCTAGGTTTGCTGTCGGCCCCGAAGTCCCCAGTTAGATGTCCAGAGTGAGCAGACTGCTGCACGGTCAACTGCTGGGGTTGGCCAAGCGTTCGATGTTTTCCTCAAGCCCCGTCGGAATAGTGAGTGATGCGGAATAGTCCAGCCTTTGAAATGATATCGGCTATTCGTCCAGTGTTTAGCCGTAGTCAGTCGACAGTTCGGCAGTATTTCGGGCAGTAGGAGGGAGTACCGAAGGTTTTTGTCCTGACCCATGCTTGGTCTACACAACCACACCGGGAGGCAGGGCCTCTCGCTTAGGAGCAACTGCACTATGACTGAGATTCGATTCAGCACCGACAAAGAATCGTTCATCGAAACTGCGAGGGCAGCAGCGGACGGCACCCGTGTGCCGGTTGAGGCGCGCGTCACCGTTGCCGACCCGTTCGAAGCGTATCGCCGCGCCCGCGACGAGAACACAGACGGCTTCTATCTCGAAACGACCGGTGGGCAGTCGGGCTGGGGGTACTTCGGCATCGAGCCAATCGAGCGCGTCGAGGTGTCCGCAGGAGCGACACCCGCACAGGATGGCGGAAGTCCGAGTCTCGAAGCTATCGACGACCTACTTGACCGCGAACACCTAGAACGGGGCGACTGTACGGTTCCATACCCGTGTGGCGCGTTCGGGTGGCTTTCCTACGACGTAGCACGGGAACTGGAAGACATCCCAGAGACGACCGTTTCGGATGGCCTCCCACGGCTTCAGTTTGGCGTGTTCGACTGCATCGCCGCGTGGGAGGAGCCACACGACGGCAACGTCGAGATACATGTAACGGCTTGTCCCACCGTCGACGGGTCGCCTGAATCGGCATTCGAGCGTGGCCGGACGATGGCCCGAGAGCTAGCACAGGACGCCATCCACGGCGAGAAACACGTCCAGTCCCAGCCAACCGCTGCGAGTCAGGCCACGTTCGAGAGCGAGTGCGGCGAAGCAGCGTTCGCCGACCGCGTCCGGCAAATAAAACAGTACGTCAGGGACGGCGACACGTTCCAGACAAACGTCTCACACCGGCTGACCGCCCCGGCGGCCGTCCACCCAGTCGACACCTTCGACGCTGTCCGTCGGGTGAATCCGGCTCCGTACTCAGCCCTGCTTGAGTTCCCCGGCGTCGACCTTGTCAGCGCCAGCCCGGAGCTGTTGCTGGACGTCGATGGCGACCAGTTGCTCACGGAGCCGATTGCCGGAACGCGGCCGCGAGGCGCGACGCCGTCCGAAGACGAGGACCTTGAGGTAGACCTCTGTAGCGACGAGAAGGAGCGGGCTGAACACGCCATGCTGGTCGACCTCGAACGCAATGACCTCGGCAAGGTCAGCGAGTATGGGTCCGTCGACGTCGCCGAGTACCGCCGCGTCGACCGGTATTCCGAGGTGATGCACCTCGTTTCCCTCATCGAAGGGGAATTACGCGACGCGGTGAGCATCGCCGACGCGGTCGCAGCCGTGTTCCCTGGTGGGACCATCACCGGCGCGCCGAAGCCGCGGACGATGGAGATTATCGACGAGGTGGAGCGGACCCGACGGGGGCCCTACACCGGCAGTATCGGGATGTTCGGTTTCGACGACCGTGCGACGCTGAACATCACGATCAGGACGCTGGTTCACTACGACGACGAGTACCGCCTCCGCGTCGGGAGCGGCATCGTACATGATTCCGTTCCAGAGGCGGAGTACAGGGAGACACTGGACAAGGCCCGGGCGCTCGTTACTGCCGTCGACGAGGCGCTCGGCGAACAGGGGTCGTTCGCCGTCGAATCCGAGACCGAACCGATGGAGGGGATGCGATGATACTCATTATCGACAACTACGATTCCTTCGCCTACAATCTGGTCCAGTACGTCGGCGAGTTCGACGATGTCACGGTCCGCCGGAACGACGCTATCGATGTTGAGGGCATCCATGAACTCGACCCGGACGGCATCGTCGTTTCGCCGGGGCCCGGGACGCCCGCAGAGGCCGGCGTGTCCATCGACGTGTTCGCCGAGACAGAGTACCCGGCGCTTGGCGTCTGTCTGGGCCACCAGGCGCTCTGTGCGGCCCACGGGACTCCTGTCGGCCACGCGCCGAGCGTGGTCCACGGGAAGCCCTCGGAGGTCCGCCACGATGGAACGAGACTATACGACGGCGTCGACGACCCGTTTGAGGTCGGGCGGTATCACTCGTTGGCCGTCAAGGCATCGGAACTCCCAGACACGCTTTCGGAAACGGCCCACACGAACGACGAGCAGGGCATCGTGATGGGCGTCCAGCACGCCGAAAAACCGCACATCGGCGTCCAGTTCCATCCGGAGAGCATCCTCACTGACGCCGGGAAACAGATCGTCGAGAACTTCTGTACCGGAATCGCCAAGGCCTAAAATCACAGCACCCGCGCCGTCTATTTCTTTTCAGGTGGGTCGACGTCGTGGTGTGTCTGAATGTCCGGCAGTTTCCTGACGGCGCGTCGGAAGAGGGAGGTGTGGCCCTGCTCGTCCCGGTACCAAGTCACGGTCAGCCCGCCGACCGCCACAAGTGATATTACGGCGAACGGGCCGCCAGTCAGGACGGCCAGGGCCTGAAGCGTCTCAGCACCACCGAGAAGCAACACCGAAACAGCGACTGAACCCTGAAAAATACCCCAGAAGACGATATGCGTCGCCGACGGTGCCATCCCCCGTCGCGTTGCCAGAACAGAGACGACGAGCGTCGAGGTGTCCGCCGACGTGGCCATGAACACGATGATGAGCGCGAGAAACAGGAACATCAGAAGCTGTCCAAGCGGTAATGACGCGAACAGCGGGAAGCCGGCGACCGCCTCCGAACCGCCACGTTGTGCGATCGCGGCGAGAATATCGGCCTGCCCCGTCTGCTGGATGAACAGCGACGTACCACCGAGCAGTAGGAACCAGACCATCGTCGCCGCCGAGGTCGCAACGACACTCGTGAACACGACAGTTCTGACCCGGCGACCGCGGGAGAGTGCGGCGATGAACAGCCCTGCGAAGGGTGCCCACGAAAACCACCACGACCAGTTCCAGACGGTCCACGCCGCGACCCACTGCCCGCCCGTGTGAAGACTCAACGGAACGAACTCCACCACGTAGGTCCCGAGTGCCTGCGTTCCTCGCTGGAGAATGAACAACCGTGGACCGACGGCGGCGATGAGAAGCGCGAACAGGCCAAACAAGACGATATTGAGGCCGGCGATGCGACGGATGCCACGGTGGATCCCAGTCGCGCTGGAGACAACAAATATCAGGGTCAAGCCGCCGACGAACAGGACCGGCCCGACCTCACCGGCTGCCACGTCCCACTGGTAATTGATCCCGGCGAGGAACTGCTCGCTCACGAGTGCGACCGAGGTGGCGATGCCCCCGATAGTGGCAAAAACGGCCAGCGTATCGACCAGTGTGGCCCAGGCCGAATCGAGCTCATCGACACCGAGCAAGGGGGCCAGCACTGTCGAGACCCGGAGCGGAGCGCCCCGCGTGAACGCGAAGTACGCTATCGGGACGCCGATGACAGCGTAGGCGCTCCAGGCCGAGACGCCCCAGTGAAAGAGGGTGTACACAAGCGCGCCGTTGACGGCGCCCGGCGACCCGGCTGCCGCCCCGATGTACGGCGGTGGCTGGTCGTAGTGAAACAGGGCCTCAGTGGGGCCCCAGAACACCAGTCCGGCCGCGATGCCGGCGGTGAAAACGAGCGTAAAGTATGTCGGATACGTGTAGCTTGGCTCCGTGTCCGGACCGCCGAGTTTGATTTCGCCCCAGGGCCCAAGCAACAGAAACAGACAGTAACAGACCGAGAGGAAGACCGCGGCGAGAAACAGCGGGCCGCCGTCGCGAAGGACTGTGGCAGCAGCGGCGTCGACGGCACCCGTCGTCCGGGCAGGGAATGCGATCTGGAGCCCGAAGAACGCGGCGAACACGAGCACCGGGAACGCGAGGATGGCTGGCTCGTGCTGTGTGAGGAACTCTTTGATGGCCCGTCTGACCTTTGTCCGCCGGACGCGGAGCAGGACATCGGCCGCGGCCGGCGCAGTGGCGTCTTCGGAGTAGGGAAGGAGCGCGATGTAACAGAGTCCCGAACTGAAAAACACGAGCGCAATAGTCAGCCACGCCGGACCAGTCACGGCTTCGCCGACAAGCGTCGGAAAGAAGAACCCCGCGAGCACGAGCGCCCCGGATGCGGCACACAGTGGCACCAGTAGCCGGCCGACGATCTCCGAAATGCCACTGGCGTCCGAGGTGGCCATGCGTCGATATTCAGTATCGAATACATATATTACTATCCCACAGCGCGATGCAAGCCGGTCGACACCGTCGCTGGCGAGCATCGGGATCGTTACTCTGTGGTGTCTCCGCTCTCCCCGTCATCCGCAACGATTCCGTCCAGTAGTGGTTCGCTCGACTTACGGCCCAACACCGACTTTCCCAGAAGCCGTCCGCCGATAGAACGGGGGTTGATAACTTCGTCCGCCCCGACCGCGCGGAACTTCTCGACGTGTTTCTCGGCAGTCGCCGCTGCGACTGTGCGGATGTCAGGATTGACGTTCTTCGTCGCGATGACCGCAAGCACGTCGCGGGCATCGTCGTTACTCCCCACCACAACACCGCTTGCGGTCCCGACGCGTGCGTCCCTGAGGACATCCTCATCGGTGGGATCACCGGTGAGCAGATTCACGCCCTCGCCCTGCAGCGACGCGACCGTCTCCTCATCGGGGGTAACAACCACAACCTCCGTCTCGTCGCCCAGTTCCTCAAGCAGCGATGCCGTAACGTCTCCGTACCCAAGAACCACGACGTGGTCCTCGAGGAGTGTGAGTTCTGATGCTGTCATGACTCCGAACGCTGTCGCCATTCTGGATTCGATAGCGGGGCCAATGAGCGCGCCTACGGCGACGGTGAACGCGCCGGTTCCGAACAGGATGATTGAGAGCGAGAACCACCGTGCTTCCGCTGTCACAGGTGTGATATCGCCGTAACCAACCGTCGCGATTGTGACGACGACGTAGTACACGGCGTCGCCCCAACTGTCGAGTTCAAGGAACTGGCCTCGCAGTCCGTAGGCACCCACGGTCCCGTAAAGAACGACGCCAAAAATCGCCGACAGCGATGCGATCTGAATCGGCGAGAGGTCAAGAGACTGGTCGAACCGGTGACGGTTGCGGACCAGCAGCGGGTACGTGACCAGCGTCAGCAACAACAACGGGATATCAGTTGGCTGAAACGTGGTAAGCGGCAGTACTACCAGACCGAGAAGCACGACGGCCGCCACGCGCCACGCGAGTTGTTTGCGCCGCTGGAGCCCGACCGTCACGATGCCGAGGACGAACGCGAACAACACCCCACCGAACCTGACGAACGGTAGCGGAAGGTCGACGACGGCGGTCAGCGGGCCATTAAGTGCAAGCGACGCCTGACTCAGATTCGAAAGGCCGGTCACGAACGCCAGCAGCGCGACCGTCCCGGTCAGGACGACCGTCGGTTTTGCGCCGGATAGCTCGTCCCACTCGACGAACGGGACTCTGTCAGCCGGATAGAACACGTCCTCCAGCGTCCGGTCCGACGAGTCTTCTGGGACGTTAGCCATTAGCATACTTTTGTCGGAGTCAATATAAAAAACACGCGGCGAGCGGGCACCGAACTCAAGTCAGCGGGCCACATACGACCAAATCAATGCGTCGATTGCACGAGCATGGGTGTCGCCGTTCGCCAAGGACGCTTAGAGAGAGTTGGAGCCGACTCATCTGGAGGGCGGACAGATGAACGCCGCCGTCCTGTTCGGACTGGGAACGATGATAGCCTGGGGGTTCTGGATAGCGTTTGGCAACGTCGCGTCAAGTACAATGGACCCGGAGACCGCGGCGTTCGTGTCCTACGCCGCTGCAACGGTCGTCACCGGGATATACGTCGTTGTCTCAGACGCATCGTTCGTCGTCACGAACCGGGGGATGATGTTTGCCGGCGCGGCGGGCGTCGCGGCGGCCGTCGGCGTGGTCTCGACGTTCGTCGGCGTGACTGTGGGGCCCACGTCGATCGTGTCCACCATCGGCGGGATGTACTTCATCACTGCCGCAGTCATCGGCGTTATCGCGTTCGGGGAGTCCATGACGTTGACGAAAGCCGCCGGCATCGGTCTGGCGCTGATAGCGATTGTCGTCATCAATCAGTGACTGGACACAACTGGTTGGCTTTCGAGAACGTTGTGTGAGTGTCCCCCGTCACAGCAGGGGTTTATGAGATGGGGGCAGGTACGGCCGGATATGAAGCGCGTAGTCAGTACCGACGAAGCACCGGCCGCGGTCGGCGCGTACAGTCAGGCAACGTCGAACGGCGACCTCCTCATCACCGCCGGACAGCTCCCGCTAACGACAGACGGCGAACTCCTCGACGACGAGCCAGTCGCCGACCAGACGCGGCAGTGTCTTCACAATGTCGCGGCGATTCTGGAGTCAGAAGACCTCTCGCTGGACGACGTACTCAAGACAACCGTCTATCTCGACGACATCGACGACTTCGACTCGTTCAACGAGGCCTACAGCGAGTTTTTCGAATCGGAGCCACCGGCGCGGAGCGCCGTCGGCGTTGGTGCGGTCCCGAAAGGTGCAGCGGTCGAAATCGAAGCTATCGCGACCACCGAGTAGCGAGCGCGGCCGTTCCGTATCTTATCGCAACTCCATCTGTTCTGCTCGCTCTGCGGCGAGCGTCGTCAGTTCGTCGACGCTACTGTCCGAGCGGTCCGCGAGGACGCGAAGTAACATTCCGAGCTGTATGGCCGCTGCCTCGCGGAGTTCGGCCGCCTCCTCGGTGTCGTTACCGAAATAGTACTCGTGGCGGCCGTCCTCGTGGATAATGCCGGTGTACACCGAGCGCAGGTCGGCCTCGGTTATCGCGGCTGACGCCTCCGTCTTGACTTCCTCGAACCGTGGGTTCATGATTTCGATTGGGGGTAACGTCCCGCTGCCTCATTGTTTCAGCGGAACGACTCGGCCAGCGCTGTCCCATTATTGTGTAAGCAAGTGATATGTTGTGTGGGTCGATGACGCCACTGCAACCAGTGGTCCCGGGACCGCTCGGCTGGGGTTTTTAATCGTTCAACACGAGGCACAGAGTATGACACGGGAAACCACGGCCCTCGCTCATTCGACCGCCGTCCGGGTGTCGACGGACGGCCGGTCACAGAACGGGGACCGGGTCCTCTCCGCGGCGCGGACGACGGCGGACTCGACACCGGTCGTCAGGACGGGACCGACGGGCATCACAGCAGCCACACCGCTAGTGATGGTTACACGTAGCGAACGGACAGCCTTCTACAGCGACCCGTCACCGGCGACCGTCCGTGACCTCATCGACGAACTGGAAGCGGGGACAGTACCGACAGCCGATGCGGACGCTGTCGTCGAGCACGACCCCGAAACGGCGTCGCTCCCCGCCCCGGAGCGTGGCCCGCTCTCAGTCGGCCGCCGCAACGTACTGGGCCCCTGTGGCTGGGTCGCCCCGCTTTCGCCGGCCGACTGGTCGTTCGTCTCGACCCAACGGACCGCCGACGTTGCAGCGGGAGCCGGGCTGCTGGGCCGCGGTCGCGGGGACGCCGCCGCTGACGAACCGGTCGCCGATACATGGGAAACAGCCAGCGAAACCGACGGTGACCCAGTGGTCGTCTGTAACGCCAACGACGCCAGCGACCTCCCGACGGGCGACGACACTCTGCTGTCCGGCGCACCGATGGCAGTCCTCGACGGGATTGCGGCGGTCGCCGAGTACGTGGACGCTGGCGACGCTGTCGTCTATGTAAACGAGTCGCAGACGGACGTGCAAGCAGACCTCCGCGAGGCAATCGACGCAGCCGCCGACACCCTCCCTGTCGTTCCACAGTTGGTAGCCGGCCCGGACGAATTCCGCGCCGGCGAGCCCACGGCGGCGCTCGAAGCACTGGAAGGGGCCGACCGCATCGAGCCGCGGCTCCAGCCGCCATCACCGGCCAAACGGGGCCTGTACGGCCGCCCAACAGTCGTCCACACACCGCGGACGTTTGCGCAAGTCCAGCAGGCCGTCGCCGACCCCGGTAGCGTCGACGCTGACGCGGCAGACCCCGGGACGCGAATCGTAGCGGTCGCCGGCGACGTTGCGGACTCGGCGACAGTCGAACTCAGGTCGAGCGCAAGCCTCGCAGCGGTTCGCAAGGCGGTCGAGATGGACGGGTCGTTCAAAATGGCCTGTGTTGGCGGCGTCCTCGGCGGTGTCACGCGCAGTCTTGATATGGCACCGACCGCACAGTCGCTCCGGGCTGCCGGGCTCGGAACCAATGGGGTCGTCGAACTGTTCGACACCGGTCGATGTACCGTTGAAACGGTTGGGAAGCGGGCGCGGTTCGCATCGATGGAGAACAGCGGCCGGTGTGTGCCCGGCCGTGAGGGAACGAAGCAGCTCGCTGAACTGCTGCGCGACATATACGACGGCTCGTTCGAGAACGACAAGATACGCGAATTGTCCCGGGTGATGCGCCAGTCGAGTAACTGTCAGACCGGCGCGCACGCGCCGCGGCCAGTGACCACAGCTATCGACGAGTTCGAGCCCGAGTTCCGCGCTCACACTGACGGACACTGTCCCAGCGGCACCTGTACGGAGAAGCTATGAGCACAGACAAATCGATTCCACGAGTTCCGGACCTACACGACCCACAGCCTGAGACGCCAGTCACTCACGAGTTCGAGACCGGCACCGCCAACGACCCCGACGTGGGAACCGACACAGACGACCCGACGACGCTTACCGTCGACGGCGAGCGGGTCACGGTCGCCCCGGGGTCGACCATCATCGACGCTCTGCAGGACCTCGACGACGATATCGTCAGTGTCGACCCCGGTGCGGAGGGCGTCGAAGACGACGCCGATGTTCCGGCCCTGTGTTACTACGACCGCGACGGGGACTGCAGCGACGAGGTCGGCCCGCGCAGCGAGTGTCGCACCTGCATGGTCGAGACCGAGGAACACGGTCTCGTCCCGTCGTGTTCGTTCCCCGCCGAAGACGGGCTGTCTGTGTCAACGGACACGCCCGACGCCGAGGAAGCCCGCAGCGTCAACCTCGACCTCGTCCTCTCAAACCACAACCTCCGGTGTACCACCTGCAACGGCAACGGCCGCTGTGAACTGCAGGACGCCGCCATCAGCGAGGGTGTCGACCACCCCCGCTACGGCGTTTTCGACGAGCGCGACCAGTACGAACCCATCGACGACACCTCCTCGTTCATCCAAATCGACCGGAATAAGTGTATCCTCTGTAACCGGTGTGTCGATGCCTGCAACGACGTGCAGGTCGAAGGCGTCCTCCGTATCGAAGGTCACGGCGAGGACACTCGCATCGGTTTCCAGTCCGACGCCGAGACGATGCACGACTCCGAATGTGTCTCCTGTGGCCACTGCGCTACCGTCTGCCCCACCGGCTCGCTGACCGAGAAGGGTATCGACGGCGCGGCGACGCTCCCGCTGCCGGGCTTTACACAGCGGAACTCGATCGGGAAGGTCATCGAACACGAGGACGCTGAGACCATCGATGATACTACCGCTCCCAACCGCGGGTTCGAGCCCGGCGACCCGAGAGCGGCGAAGAGCAAGCAAGGTCTCGCCAAATTCGCCTCGCAAGCAAAACGCCGGGCCGGCGACATCGCCAAGGACTACGGCAAGAAGGCGTTTCTCGCCGGCGAACACACCGCCGAGAGCATCGCGGCGAACACGATGCCCGAGGGCCGGCTGTTCGACATCGCCGACATAGTCAGCGACTACCGGCTCTCGAAAATCGACAAAGAGGAGACGACCTGCGGGTTCTGTGCCGTCGGCTGCCGGTTCGAGATGTGGGGCAAAGACGGGGACTCGCTCGGCGTCGTTCCGGTCGACGACCCCGACGACGCGCCCGCGAACAACTTTTCGACTTGCGTAAAAGGGAAGTTCGGCCACGAGTTCGCCAACAGCGAGCAACGGGTCACCGAACCGCTCATCCGCAACGACGACGGCGAACTCGAACCGACGACCTGGGACGAGGCGCTTGAGTATGTCGCCGAGCGCTTCACCGAGATTCAGGACGCCCACGGCATCGACTCGCTTGGCTGTCTCGCCTCTTCGAAGGGCAGTAACGAGGAGGCATACCTCGTCCAGAAGTTCGCCCGGCAGGTGCTTGGCACGAAGAACATCGACAACTGCGCGCGGCTGTGTCACTCCTCAACGGTGGCGGCACTCCAGCAAACGCTTGGCTACGGCGCGATGACCAACCGTATCAACGAGGACATCGGCGAGGCCGACGCCTACCTCATCAGCGGCTCCAACACGACGGAGTCCCATCCGGTGCTCGCCACGCGAATCAAGCAGAACGTCCGAGACGGGGCCGACCTCGTCGTGTTCGACCCGCGGAAAGTCGGTATCGCCGAACACGCCGACCAGTACACCCGGACCAACCCCGGCTACGACGTGGCTTGGCTCAACGGCCTGATTCGGTACATCATCGAGCACGACCTCCACGACGAGGCGTTCATCGAGCGCAACACGAAGAACTTCGAGGAGGTCAGGGAGAAGGTTCAGGCGTTCACGCCCGAGAAAGTCAAGGAACTGGCAGGCGTATCGCCTGAAGAACTCGCCTCGGCTGCCGAGACGCTCGCCGAGGCCGACACGGTCGTCTTTGGCTGGGCGATGGGGATGACCCAGCAGAGCCACGGCACGGAAAACCTCATCGCGATGGCCGACCTCGCGCTCGTCCTCGGGCAGGTCGGCAAGCCGGGAGCCGGCCTCTCGCCGTTCCGCGGCCAGAACAACGTGCAGGGCGGCGGTGGCGACATGGGGACGCTTCCGGGGAGCTTGCCGGGCTATCAGAACCCAGCCGACGACGAGGTCGGCGAGAAGTTCGCCGACGCGTGGGGCGAGCGCCCGCCCAAGGAGCCCGGACTCAAAGTACCAGAGATGCTCGCCGAGGCTCACGCGGGGAACCTCCGCGGGATGTACGTCGTCGGCGAGAACCCGGCGCTCTCAGAACCCGACATCCAGCACGCCGCCGAGGCCCTGGAAGACCTAGAGTTCCTCGTCGTGCAGGACATCTTCATGACCGAAACGGCGGAGTACGCCGACGTGGTGCTCCCTGCGGCCACGTCGCCGGAGAAACACGGCACGTTCACCAATACGGAGCGACGCATCCAGCGGGTTCGACCCACGTCTGAGCCGCCGGGCAAGGCCCGTCAGGACTGGGAAATCACGCAAGCGCTGGCCCGTCGGCTGGGCTACGACTGGGACTACGACCACCCGCGGGAGGTCATGGACGAAATCAACTCGCTCGCGCCCATCTACGGCGGCGTCACGTACGACCGGCTCGAATCCGGCGAAGAACATGGCCTGCAGTGGCCTTGCTGGGACGAGGACCACGATGGCACGCCGTACCTCTATGACTACGACGAGGGGAACTTCAACTTCGAGGACGGGAAGGCCCGCTTCGTTCCTGCCGACGGCGGACACCCCGGCGAGATTCCCGACGAGGAGTTCCCGCTGACGCTTACCTCCGGGCGCGTGCTGTATCACTGGCACACAGGACAGATTACCCGCCGTGTCGAGGGGCTGATGAGCCACGTCGGCGAGAGCTTCGTCGAAGTACATCCCGAGACGGCCGAGAAGCTCGGCATCGCCGACGGCGAGTACGTCCGCGTCGAGTCCCGGCGGGGCGATATCGTCGTCAAGGCACAGGTCACCGACCGCGTCGGCCCGGGGACGCTGTTCATCCCGATGCACTTCGCGGCTGGTGCGGTCAACAAACTCACCGGCGAGACGTTCGACCCGACCGCCGGCATTCCTGAGTACAAAGTGTCGAGTGTTCGCGTGGAAGTGCTGGGCCCGGAGACGGACGAGACGGTGCTACGGACGCCGGACGCCGGCGGAAAACAGATCCGGAAGCGAGGGACAGGCGACGACTGAGTCGGCACATCCGCTTTTGATCAGTATGCGGGATCGTGAATGGTATCGTGACCGCCTCAGACAATCACCGAATATACAGACATATTTGCGGACTATTTACCACTGCCCGTTAGCGTTGATAATTATTTATCCCGCATTTACACAAGCGAATTTTTCTTACTAAGAGAGTAGGTGTGAACTATGTTGAGAAGGAACCAACTAGCGTGGTTTCAATAGCAGCTATCTGTGTTTTTCTTCACCGCTTACTCACGCGGTCCGACCGGCCGATCCGCGATTTCATCGAGGAGGGCGACGAGCGACTCGGTTGCCAGGTCCAGTAGCATCTCCCCACGTTCGGCGCTCCCCTCGCGCGGGTCGCCGACGACGCCGTTCTGGGTAAATTCGTCGGAATCGAACGCGAGGTTGACGCCGCTCTGCCACTCTCCCCAGCCGTCGCTGCCACCGTCTGCGGCCTCATCAAGCCGGTCCTCGTGGACTGTCTCTGGGTTCGTATGCTGGAGCAGCGAGGTTTCCAGCGGCCCACCGTGGCCCATATCGGCACTGTGGTCTCCGACCGCGTTGAACCAGGTGAACGGGACAGCAAAGGCCTCGTCGTGGCGGGTTATCGTGCCCGCGACTTCCCGCAACGCGTCGATGTTGCCGCCGTGGCCGTTGACCAGCACCACGTGGTCCCAGCCGTGGCTGGCGAGGCTCCGGACGATGTCGCGGACGTAGGACCGAAACGTCGATTCGGAGGTCCACAGCGTCCCTGAAAAGGCCCGATGCTCCTCGGCGACGCCGACGGGGACTGCCGGTGCGACGACGACGGGGTCGTCGTGGCGCTCAGCACCGTGTTCGGCGACCACTTCGGCGTCGAGTGTATCCGTTCCGAGCGGCGCGTGTGGCCCGTGTTGTTCCGTACTTCCGACGGGGAGCAGCGCAAGGTCCGTCTCGACCTCGGTCATATCAGTCCACGCCTCCGTCTCCAGTTCCATGGTCGCATCTCTGGTCGGGGCGAAATAAAGCCATTCGCTCAGCGGGTGTGACAGTCAAAGTGCTGGCTTGCGTCTCCAGTTGGCACCCGGACACGGCTTTAAAACGTGTTGACACGTGTGTTGTGATAGCATGGCTACCGATAGCTCGGACTCGGTTCCAATGACGGTCATCAGCGGGCCACTCGGCGCGGGGAAGACAACACTGGTAAACAGGTTGTTAAGCGAGCCCGGAGGCAGGCGAATCGCCGTCGTCGTCAACGATATGGGGGAAATAAATGTTGACGCCGAGCTTCTCGCGGACGAGGCAGAGTCGGGAGAAGAGGGCGTCGTGGACCTCTCGAACGGGTGTATCTGTTGCCGACTGCAGGACGACCTCGTCACCGAGGTGACGCGACTTGCCGAGGAGCGGACGTTTGACTATCTCATCGTCGAAGCCTCCGGTATCAGCGAACCGATTCCCATCGCCAGAACGCTGACAGTCGGCCCGGACGGGGGCGACCCGCCCGACGGACTGCATCTAGATACAACGGTTTCAGTTGTCGACGCCTACGGATTCTGGAAGGCGTTCGACCCCGAGGAATCGCTTCCGGAGGCCGCCCCCGGCCCCGAACGCCCGCTCACCGAGGTCCTGATCGACCAGATAGAGTTCTGCGACGTACTCCTCCTGAACAAATGTGACATGGTCCCCGCGGACGCGCTGGACGCCGTAGAAGCCGCGGTTAAGGCGCTCCAACCTCGAGCAGCCATCCATCGAACCACGTACAGCGAAGTCGACCCTAGCGACGTACTCGGGACTGGACGCTTTGATTTTGAGGACGCCAAGCGACGACAGGGCTGGAAACAGGCGTTAGCCGGGGCAGAAGACCATGCCAACCACGAACACGACGACGAGATGTCGGCTGCAGCGGCACACGGCGTCGAGTCGCTCATCTATCGGCGAGACACGCCGTTTCACCCTGTTCGGTTCAATGACTGGCTCGACGACTGGGACGGTGCTATCGTCCGCGCGAAGGGGTTTGCGTGGGTCGCCAGCAGGCCCGAGACGGTGCTGGGCGTGAGTCAGGCCGGCCCGTCTGTTCAGGCGGGACCCATCGGCGAGTGGGGCAACGACGACCCGTCCACGCGGCTCGTCTTCATCGGGCAGGAGATGGACGGGGATGCACTCATCGGTGAACTTGACGACTGTCTGGCTACGGACAAAGAGCGAACGGAGACGTTTGCCAGTGACCCGTTCCCGCGGGAAGGGTGAGTCAGGTTGCGCCGTAGCCCACTTCCTCGCGAAGTTCGTCCCACGACTCGTGGAACCCGTAGGTGGACTCGGAGTCGCCGCCCATCGCGGCCTGATAGACATCATCATAGGACAGTAGCTGCGTCCAGCCGTCGTGGAACCGGTAGCTACAGTACTGACACATAGCTGTCCATACCGGGTAGCAGGATGTATAGCTATCGCCGAAAAATGGGCTGGTGTTCTGGTGTCAGGGCTCCAGCAGGACCTTGGTGACACCTTCTTCTCTGTTGTCGAAGGCCTCGTACATCTCGGGAGCCTCTTCAAGCCCGACCCGGTGAGAGACGACCCAGCTAGGGTCGGCGCGACCCTCGACAATCAGGTCACGTAGTTCCCGGTTGTAGGACTTGACGTTACACTGGCCAGTCCCGAGCGCCTGCCCCTTCTCGAAGAGCAGTCCGAAGTCGATACCGAGGCGGCCCTGCGCGGCCATGTCGTCCGGCGCGCCCGGGTCCTCTGGAACGTAGAGCCCTGGAATCCCCAGTTCGCCGGTCGGTTTCACCGTTCGGATGAGGTTGTTGATGACGACGGCCGGGTTCTCTCGCGCCGGGTCGTACGCGTCGTCAGCTTCCTTATCCGGGTCGATGGCCTGATAGCCAACAGCGTCTACGCCCTTGTCGACGCCACCGCCGTGTTGCGCTTTGATCTGCTCGACCGGATTGCCGTCCTCGAAGTTGATTGGCGTCGCGTCGCAGTGTTCTTCCGCGAGTTCGAGCCGGCTCGGAACGCGGTCTACGGAGTAAATCTCCGCTGCGCCCTTGATTTTCGCGCTGTAAGCGGCCATCAGCCCGACCGGACCGGCCCCGTAGATGGCGACGGAGTCGCCCGGTTCGAGGTTTGCGAGTTCTGTCCCGTGCCAGCCTGTCGGGAAGATGTCCGCCAGCAGCGAAAAGGCGTCCTCGTGCTCATCCCCATCCGGGAGTTTGAGCGCGTTGAAGTCTGCGTAGGGAATACGGAGCTTCTCGGCCTGCCCGCCCTTGTATGGCCCCATGGCGACGTACCCGTAGGCTCCGCCGGCGAAGCCAGGATTGACGTTCGTACAGAAGCCGGTGTATCCAGCCTCGCAGTTCTCACAGAAGCCACAGGCAACGTTGAACGGCGCAACGACGCGGTCGCCTTCCTCCAACGAGGAGACGGCCTCCCCGACTTCGGTGACGATGCCCATGTTCTCGTGTCCAAACACGATACCGGGTTCCGCTGCCGTCCGCCCCTCGTACATATGGAGGTCGGACCCACAGATGCACGACGTCGTGATGTCGATAAGTACGTCGTTCGGGTGCTCTATTTCTGGTTCATCGACTTCTTCGACAGCCACTTCTTTCGGTCCCTTATACACAACAGCGTTCATTGACATTGTCTAACACAACCATATACCACATAGAATAGCTGTCACTTATAACTAATTAACTATAATGAACAACCCAGAGACAGCTACTGGCAGAGCAGTCTGGGGCTGCTCCGCACCTGCAGACGGGAAGAACGTACGCAGCAAGCCCGGAACCCCCGACACGTCCTACTTCTCGGTCGAGGCAGATATCTCCCGCCGTGACCCGGTAAGGGGTGAGCCGTCGTGACAGACGGACAGTCAGGTAGACCAGCGAAACCATGACAGTGTATTCGAGCACACTGACCACCAGATGTAGCTCGGACGGGATGCTCACCGATACGATGACCGGCGGATGATTCATTGATGCATGGAACAGGGCGACGAGCCAGAGGTTGCCAGTCAGCGCATAGACGCTCCCGTAAGCAAGCCCCATAAGCGTCAATCCGAAGAGTCTGGCCGCAAGTGCGGAGCTAACGCCGTGCCCTGAAGCGAGAAACCACCGCGGCAGGTGAAAGAGGGCGAACAGGACCGCAACGAGAGCGATGCCAGACAGCACCGCCCGCCGAGTTGTCCCACCGGCCAGCCTCGTGACTTTCTGTTGCAGGTACGTACGGAAGAGAAGTTCTTCCGGGATGGCAGTGAACAGCAGCGAACTGAAAAGTGCCGCGAGATACAACAGCGGGTGGGCAGCGGTTCTCGACAGCGAGACTTCGAACCCAGAGATGCCACCCATAGCGAGGGCGACCGCAACAAGGTTGTACAGTCCCCAGAACGCGGTGACCACCTCAATCACGGGAACCAGTGTGCGAACAGGCGGGAGTAGCGAGCGCAGTGAGACGGTCTCGATTCTGAGCGCACCAGCCGTGAGTGCAACGAGGAAGACACCCCAGATCATTCCCAGGACGGGTGGCGGGGATGCGCCGGGGGAGATGGTCATCAGTCCGGAGAGGACCACAATCACCAGGAGGTACGTTGCAACGGGAACCAGCGGCCCGCCGCTGAATCTCGGCAGGCCAATGTCAGGGCGCAACATCCAGTCGGAATCCGATGGCCGACCCAAAATTATCTTCCATCTCACACTCCGGTGCAACTCTGTTGACGACGAGTGCCCAATATGTGGGTTGTGGCCAACCACGCGACCTGACGTTTAAAACTAGTTTTTAGTCTCTGGTAGCTTTACTATGCTCCCGTCCAACGAGTCAAATGCCGGTGACCGCCTGTAACAGGTCCCGGCTGCCAGCGCCCTCCCCGTGTGCCGCCGGTTTCCACGAACCGGACTCCATCCCAGCCCGGATATCCACACGACAACGGGTACAGCCCGCCTTCCCCGTTGTCGGCCGCTCAATTCACAGTGCGTTGGCACTACAGTTGGGTCCCACACCACACAGACCGAAAGTAACGATGAAACGACGTGTCCGCCGGCTATGCTGTTGTTATGTCGATGTGCGTGTATCGGTTTTCACAGCCGACATGCTCTGCAATGTGTCTCACCGAGTAGCCAAGCATCTCGGTACGGTGCTCGGTACCCAACCAGTGTTCACTGCAAGACCCGCGCCCCCCGGACCGGCGGTATTATCGCGGCAGGTGGTCAGGGGTGCGTGATCGGACTGTATTGCTGCTAGCCGTCATCGCGATCGCGTCACTCACTGGAAGCATCGCGACGCTCGCGGTGGCAGGTCCGACAGATTCCCGCCCGGACAGGGCCGATGACGCGTCAGTATCGGTGTCAGACGGAGCAGCTGGCCGATTCGCACGGCTCCACGCGGCCGGAGTCACAGGTTCGAACGTCACGGTCGGCATTGTCGATCCGACCGGATTCGACACGGAATCGAAAACGATTGCCGGCCAAGTCGTCAAAACACGGAGCTTCGGGATTGGTTCCGTGCACAATACCCACGAGGCTCACGGGACTGCAACGGCCGCCGTGGTGTCACGGACCGCACCGGATGCTGACCTGTATCTCGCCCGGGTTGACAGCATCGACAGTTATCAACAGGCAGTCGACTGGCTGGTCCGAGAGGATATCGACGTGATCGTCGCACCCGTTTCCTTCTACGGGCAGCCAGGCGATGGAACCGGGCCAGTCGCCCGCAGCGCAACACAGGCGACAGAGCGTGGGTCAGTGTTCATCGCCCCAGCTGGTAATCTCGCACAATCCCACTGGTCAGGGCAGTACACCACTGATACCGTCCAGAATCGGACAGTCGCGTTTACCAACGGGAGCAGGCAGAATTACATCAGAGGTGGGACCGAAATCACGGTCTGGCTCTCATGGGAACGAGCATACGCAGACGAGCAGTACACAGTCGAACTGCACTGGACAAATGGAACCGACTCCCGCCTCGTCGCTCGCTCACAGCCCTACCGCGGCGACGACGTGCCAAACGAGCGTATCGTTGCCGACGTCAAACCAGGCGACTACTATCTCGTGATTCGCGGGCCAGCGTCGCCGACTGGCGCACGGTTACGGCTCGTGTCTCCGACGCACGACCTCCAGCACACGGCGGCTCGAAACAGCATCGTCGCTCCGGGGACGGCCCGTAAAGTGATTACTGTCGGGGCGTACAACAGCCGTGTCGACCAGCTCGAACCGTTCAGTTCGCGTGGGCCGACAGCCGATAACCGGGTCGGCGTCGACATCGTGGCTCCGGACAGGCAGTTCGCCGCCGCCGCACCTGACGGCTTCGTCGGGTCTTCGGCCGCAGTCCCCTACGTCGGTGGCACCGCGGCCCTGCTGCTGGACGCAAACGAGTCGCTGTCCCCCCACGAAACCGAGCACCTGCTGGAACAGACTGCGAGGGACGTGGGACGGCCGGGACTCGACAACGCGACCGGTCACGGGGCGGTCGAACCGGTCCGCGCGGCCCGGGCAGCACAGAACCGTACTGATGGTTAAAACTCGTTTTAAGCCAGCCACAGACCTTTGAGGAGTCCCGTATCATATATCCGACAGTGACGCCATGTCGAGCCCGATCGAAACGATACAGGAGCGGACCGGGACAGCAGACGAATCACCGCGGGTACTCGGTGTTGCAGAGAACGAAACCGACGACGTGTTCGACGCGCTCGCGTCGGACACCAGCCGGTCGCTGTTCCGCACGCTGTACGACGAGCCTGGAACGCCATCCGAGATAGCGGACCGGTGTGACACGTCGGTCCAGAACGTCCACTACCACATCTCGAATCTCAAGGATGCGGAACTCATCGAACCGGTCGAAACGGTGTACTCCTCGAAAGGTAACGAGATGACCGTGTACGGTCCCGCCAGCGACCCGATTGTGCTGGTCGGCGACCGCGACCTGGCGCCGCGTATCCAACAGTCGATGACCGATGTTGTTACTGGGGTCGGGCTGATTGGGTTTGCGAGTCTCTTCGTTCAGTGGGGTGCAAAGCGACTGGCAGACGCAACCGCCGGAGCCGGGGTCTTAGCTCCTGCGAGTCCACAGACCGGGCCCGTCAGTGGCACCAGCACACTCGCGTGGTTCGTTTTCGAAGTCGTCGAGCCGGGCGTGCTGTTTTTTTGTCTCTGCCTCACCGTTCTCGGTCTCGCTGCGCTACTGACTGGCGAGTGACTGTCCGCGAGACAGTACAAAAAACGACAGTTCAACCGTGACCGGTTTCCGGGCAAAAACGCACGGCTCACCGATCTAGCCCCGAGGCCGCGGTCGTGGGTACACCAGTGAGAGCAGGCCTCTGACAGTGGATGCCACTTTAGAAACTTTCGAGATGGGTTCAAAAACCGTGTTTCGAGACGACTGTCTTGGGATCAGTTCATGACGGACCGAAGGCAGATCCCCACGCCAACGATAGCGAGGATGCCGCCGACAGCGAGAGCACCAGCACTGATCCCCAAGTCACCAGCCTGTGACTGCTGTGGAGCCGATGTTTCGCCGGTAACTGAATCGACGCCGTCGGAAGACGCGTCTGTAGATGTGGTGTTCCCATCTGTGATGAGCAACGTGCCGACCGTGTCGGGCCGGCCATCCATCTCAGTCCCACGGTACAGCGACAAGTCGTAGGTGCCCGCGTCAAGTTGCGAATCGAGGGCGACCTCCGAGCCGGATTCAACCGCCACGGCATCGGCATCCGCAGCGGTTTCGAGGGTCGGTTCGTCGTGGCCGGCCGCCGTGGTGTCAAACAGGAGAGCGACACGGGCATCGCCGTTCCCGTCACGGACGGTCGCATTGATCTCGTAGTTGATTTCCGGGCTCCCGATAGAGATGGTGGCCGCGTCAGCGGTCGCAAGGACGACATGGATTCGAGCAGTCTCTCCTTGCCGCCCTTTGACGACTGGTTCTTCCAGCCCGAAGTCGGCCGATTCTTCGACCTCGAACTGCTCGTTTGCTGTCCCATTAGCTTCGATGATAAGCCGGCCGACAGTCGGTGTCCCGTCAGTCGACTGCCCATCGAACACGCGGTACGGGTACGCGGCGGGGTCAAGGGTCGACGGGAGGTCCGGCTCCGACTCGGTCACGGTCAGCGAGTCACCATCGTCTGCCACGCGAAGCGTCGCCCCCTCAGTGCCGGCGACCGCAGTGTCAAAGAGGACCAGCACCTCGCCGTCGCTGTCGTCGTCACTGACGGTCGCGTTGATCCGGTAGTTGGTCGCCTCGCTTCCAACAGAGAGCGTTTTGGTCCCTCCGTCAGTCATAGAGACCGGTATTTCGGCGGTGTCGCCCTGGGAGACCGTGACAGTGTTTTCGCCGTCGTCAGTCTGCTTCGGGGTCGCTGTCTCCGGTACCGTATCAGTACAGTCGCCGTCACACGGGGCGATGGTCTCAGTACGTTCAAACAGCGTGTCGCCGTCGACATGAGCGGACAGTTCGTAGGATATGTTCGCTGGCATGTGCGACATATCGAACTGGGCGACGAACGTCCCATTGGGTTGCACTCTGACCTGCCTTTGAGAAAGGAACGGGTTCGACGCGTTGGCTGACTTGATTCTGACCGTCATCTCTGTCCCGGGTTCCAGTGTGGTCTCCCCAGTGACCACCTGTTGTTCGTCAGCGTGCAGCGGGAAGCTATCCTCTGAGACCGTGGCCTGCTGCTCCGCGGCAGCAAGCCCCGGACCCGTCGCTGCCGCGGCGATAAGCACCGCGGCTAGCGCCACCGACCGGACGCTCACAGAACCACCTCCCGTGGTGCGGGCGACTGTGCGTGCGTTTGAGAGCGATGCTGCCAACAGTACCGCATCGCAAGTGGAGGGCCATTCGCTGGCATACGGGTAGCGGTTACACCGGGACTGAAAAAGCACCAGCGATAGGTTAAAACCGCGTTGAATTCGGTAATGCTGATCTGATCGGTGAGGCGGCGAATTCGCTGCGATATAAACGGTAATATCTGTGACGATGGTTCAGTGGCGACAGTATTCGTGGCATCCACGTAGGCAATGATCTTGCAGTAAGAGGGGAGAGGGCGCAGAGAGTTGTGAGAAATGCAGTAATTTTATGATAATTTCGGTATGATTGACTAGTATGCGAACGGTCCTCGCAAACCAGCTCTCCAACGTCCGGGTCGTGAGTACCGATGGCCGCGAAGTCGGCACACTACAAAACATTACGATCAATACAACTACGGGAGAACTCCAGACGATTGTCATCAACAGCGACATTCAAGAGATATTTGGCGTTGAACGGGATTCCGACGGCGATATTCGATTGCCGGCGTCCCTCATCGAATCGATGCGGGACCACCTGACCATTCAGCCGCCTGCAGAACAGAGTGTTGCAGGCGGCGATGCTGTGGACTCGTAGGCAACCCGTCGGCTGTTCAAACGGGCCGAAACGGGTAGCTGTGCGTTTGCAGCAGCAGAGTTCGGTACCGTCGTGACGATACGTCGTCGTTTTTTGAGAGTATGCAGCTAGACACTGAGATAGTCTCGCTCGCAGTGCTAGCTGCTCCCCTCCAGAACAGCGGCGCAGGTGATATGGTACTGTTCCTGTTCAATCTCTTAATTGCCGGTATCCATATTGCCGGGATGTGGATGGTATTCGGGAAGTTCGTTATTGTTGTACTCACAGGTGTTCCAGTCGTTATCGCGCTGATTGCCCTCTGGTCGTGAGATTATTCGCGGTGTGACCGAGGGTTCCAGCTAACAACAGTCGGGACGCTGTGGGACAGCTACAGGGCGGCTGGCCGGTGGGCTACTACTGTAACATCGCGTCGGCGTACTCACTTGCCGTCTGTCGGGCCGTTTCGAGTTCCTCAGTGTCGTCTAGCATCACGGCTCGAGTCCGGGCACCGTCGATGATCGTCAGCAGCGAACGGGTAACGTGCTCCGCGTCGACGTCAGTAAATACGCCCTCGTCGATCCCGTGGTTGATGACTGCCTTGAGCATATACCGGACGTACTCGTCATTCTGTCGGAACCGGTCGCTGAACGCCTCCTTGTACGGGGCTTGACTCCGCATCTCTAGCAGAGCGACCGAGAGGTCGGGGTTTTCCTGCGGTTTGACAAGCAGTTCGTCGAGCAGGAGGTTCAGCCGTGCTTCAGGGTCCGTTGTCTCGACATCGTGAATCGAATCGACGAACCGCTCCAGCAAATAATCGAGAAAGGCCGCAAGAAGGTCGTCTTTCGTGTCGTAGTAGTAGTGCACTGCAGCCGTCGATTTGCCGTACTCGTCCGCGATCCGTTGTATCGTGAGGTCAGCGTACCCGTGCTCGCGCAACGCCCGGTAGGTCGCCTGCATTATCTCCTCGGTCTGGTCCGAGAAGGTGCGGTCCGATGGTCCAGCCATTGCGTAACGGTTTCGACCATGGTTGGATAACGGTTGTGACCCCGATACTATTGCTCAGTCAGATTATTGGTTAGTTAGTCTTTCGGTGCTTGATTCGGCCTATGTATCGTTTATAATTTAGTTTGTGGGGTTCAAAGCGTTTTTGACTAACCAGTTAGTAAGTTTTGTCACAGCCGTTATGGATGACGATACAGCTACCGAAATTCTTGCGGCGACGTACCGCGCCCTCTGCCAGCACGGGTACGCCGCACTCACGGTCAAAGACATCGCTGCCGAGGCGGACCGGAGCAAAGCGTCTATTCACTACTACTACGACAGCAAAGAGAACCTCTTTGCCGAGTTTCTGGACTTCTTGTACGAACGATACACTGCAAAAATAACGGGCGTCGACGGGAGTACACCGCGGGAAGAACTCGATTCGCTGTTGGACACCGTTCTCACTGATGAGCGACAGACGCCCGGTCAGGAGTTCAGAACGGCGATACTCGAAATAAAGGCACAGGCCCCGTACAACGACGCCTTCCGGACACAGCTGCCCAGGTTCGATGCCGTGCTCTTCGACCGGCTGCGGGAAATCATCGCGGCCGGCGTCGAAACCGGGGAGTTCGATAGCAGGGTCGAGCCGGCCGTCGCAGCGGAGTTTCTCGTGACGGCGATTACAGGTGCCCATACCCGACACGTCGCCACAGACCGTTCGATAGACCGATTCAACGAGACGATTACGCGATACGCTGAGACCCATCTCCTGACGGACACGCCAGCGGAGGCGACCCGCTGATGGGGATTCGAAGTCGCGTTCGTTCGCTGTTCAAAGGCCCCGAGGAATTCGACCTCACGTCGGGTGGCATCGGGAAGCCGCTGTTTTTCCTCTCGATGCCGATCGTCATCACGAATCTCTTCCAGACCGCGTACAACCTCGCGGACACGTTCTGGCTCGGCCAGTACAGCACGGACGCGCTGGCTGCAATCAGCTTCGCGTTCCCGATGGTGTTCCTCCTCATCTCGCTCGGGATGGGGATATCCGTCGCCGGTAGCGTCCTCGTCGCACAGTTTACCGGCGCAGGCGAGGAGCGCGAAGCCGAGTACGCTGCGTCCCAGACGGTAACGTTCGCCGTCATCGTCTCGTTTGGTCTCGGCATCGTGGGCTATCTCGGCGTCGATACGTTCCTCAGCCTGATGGGCGCGTCCGAAGACGTTCTCCCCATGGCGACCAGTTACATGGAGGTCATCTCGCTCGGCCTGCTGTTCATGTTCGGCTTCTTCGTCTTCGTCGCGCTGATGCGGGGCTACGGTGACACGATAACGCCGATGCTCGTCATGTTCGGCTCGGTCGTCCTCAACATCATCATCGACCCGTTCCTGATCTTCGGCTGGACGGTCGTCGAGAACGCACCGCTCGTCGGGACCATCTCGTTCCCCGAACTCGGCATCGAAGGGGCTGCCATCGCGACCGTCTTTTCGCGGGCGCTGGCGCTGGTCGTCGGGCTGGCAATTATGTTCCGAGGGAACCGCGGCGTCCAGATTCACCTCCGCGATATGGCCCCAGACCTGTCGTATCTCCGCCGTCTCGTTCGCATCGGCCTGCCTGCCTCCATCGAAGGGACGGGCCGTGCGCTGTCGATGAACCTGCTGCTGGTCATCGTTGCAATGTTCCCAGATACGGTCGTCGCCGCCTACGGCATCGGAACGCGCGTGTTCTCGGTCGTCTTCCTGCCGGCCATCGCAGTTGCGCGTGGCGTTGAGACGATGACTGGCCAGAACATGGGGGCCGACAGGCCGGACCGGGCAGCGAAGGCAGCTGGCCTTGCAGCGACGGTCCTGTTCGGCGTGCTCTCCCTGGCTGGCGTGCTCGTCTGGTTCACCGCCGCACCGATAGCCGACCTGTTCACGACGGACCCCGAAGTCGTCGAAATCACGACGCAGTTCCTCCGCTACGTCGCGCTTTCCTTCGGATTCATCGGCATCATGCGGGCCTACACCGGGAGCTTCCGTGGTGCCGGAAAGACGCTCACCGCCGCAGCGATATCGGTGTTGATGCTCGGCGTTATCCGCTTCCCGATTGCGTGGTTCGCCGCTGTGCCGTTCGGCGAAACCGGAATCTGGATATCGTTCGCCGTCTCGAATGTCGCGGGAGCGATTATCGCGTACGGCTGGTATCGACGTGGGACGTGGCGAGACAGCGACCTCACCGAAACCAAAGTCGACATTGACGAGGCAGGCATCGAGATGTCGGCAGACGGGGACTGACAGCAATGAGTGACGAGCGCGTGTGACACCCTTCAGATGACCCAATGCTTTCAGGGGAGCCATCGGTACTACTGGCGTGTCCCCTGAACCGAACCCCAGTCAGGAACCTTCAGCACCGTTATTTGCGGCGATATATGACCCGGCGACGGCGCTCATCGAGCGGACGCTCTTGCGACCACATCGTGAGTATCTGGTAGCGAATCTGGATGGAACGGTGCTGGATCTCGGCGCTGGAACCGGCGCGATGTTTCCGTATTTTGAGAGCGTTGCGACCGCCTCGACCGAGTTTCACGCTATCGAGCCGGACCCGCATATGCGGCGGCAGGCAGCGGAGCAGGCGAACACGCAGGCCACGCCGATTCATATCGAGTCGTCACCGGCCGAAGCCCTCCCGTACTACGAGGACACCTTCGACGTCGTCATCACGTCGATGGTGTTCTGCACGATTCCGGACATTGAATCCGCGATGAGTGAAATCACCCGCGTCCTCAAACCCGGCGGCGAACTGCGTTTCTTCGAGCAC
The DNA here is from genome assembly GCF_000011085.1 of Haloarcula marismortui ATCC 43049. NCBI lineage: Archaea > Methanobacteriati > Methanobacteriota > Halobacteria > Halobacteriales > Haloarculaceae > Haloarcula > Haloarcula marismortui. The sequence continues at coordinate 317,363 of NC_006395.1, read as the reverse complement.
GTCATCGACGACGGCTGGCGCGCCCGGCTACAGTCGGCGCTCGCACCGCTCTGGAAACGACTCGCCGGCGGGTGCCATCTGACCCGACAGACGGGGACACGGCTCGTCGCTGACCAGTCATTCGATGTCGTCGAAATCGAGCGACTCAATCTGGGCATAACGCCAATCCGTCCGTTCGTTCGGGGACGGCTCCGCAAGCGCTCGGTGTCTTCGACGCGGTAACTCGGCGGCGATTAGCTCTGGCTCTGCGTGACAGACCCTTCCTCGTTTTGCTGGATGACGACAAAGCCCTCGTCACCGGTAAACTCCATCTGGATCGATTCCCCAGAGGTCTGGCCGATTTCGAAGGTCTTGTTCATCTCGATAGACGGCGAGAGGTTCGAACTCCACGCAACGGTCGCGTCCGGGTCGGTGAACACCGGCGGCGTCATCACCAGCGGGTCGCCGTGTGTCGTCAGCGCGACTTCGCCGGGGCCGGTGAGGTAGACGTTCGTCAGGCCGCCGGCAGCCATGCCAGAGAGACTGCCGACAGTGTTGATTTCGTAGTCGATAGTTGATTCGAACGCGAGCACGTCAGTGCCGTTGACCGATATCGATTCTCCGTCATCGAGGGCCAGCACCTGTACCTTCTTGCCGTTCTCGGCCACGTAGAGGTGGCCGCTCCCTTCGGCCTCCATGACTGGCGTCCCTTCGCCGCTCACGGCCTCCTTGACGAAGCCCGTGATACCGCCTTCCACCGAGGATTTGCCAGTGAACGTGACCTCGCCGGTGTACGCGACCATCGACCCGGCTTTGACCATCACAGTCCCATCGAGTGGGATGTCAAGTAGCCTGTTGTTCTCTTTCTGGAACCCATCGCCACCGTCTGCGGGGGCGTTGGAGCGGACGAATTCCTGTAAGTCCATAGTTACATCGGGACACTCGATAGGCCATGCTCATAGGCCTCGTGAAGGATTAAAACACATTTTGTGTGAAGCGGTCCCATATTGATGGGGCAACGCAGTTACTGAGCCGAAAAGAAACTGAGAAATAGTATAGCCGAATAGCTATTCCGTATCGCTATACAGTCGTTCGAGGAGATCAGTGACGCCAGCTTTGGTTTTGAGGTAGCGCCGCTCTCCATCGGGTGTTCGAACAGCGTAGTTGTACACGACGCTGTCCGGGACGTACCACCGGTCGCCGTACGTCGAAAGTACCTCGTCGGTCTCCCCACCATCTGTGACTTCAGTTGGGTTACCCTCAGCGGTATCTGCCGCCGCCTGCCGGGTGCTCTCGCCTGCGATACAGAGATCACCGGCTATCGGATAGTCACCGGGGATACCTGTAATGAGGTTCTCAGAGCGACCGGCTTTTAGCGCTTCTCGCATCAGGATGTCCTGTGCGCTGATCACGCGCTCGCCGTCGTCCGGATACCGCTGGTGGTACTCGCCGTCGCTGTCCATCTCCCAGAGCTTGCGGTTGTCCGAGAGGAGGAGGTCGAGGGTGAAACGGAGTTGGCGCTGGATTTTGGGGCTTGTCACGGGTGTGACTGCTTCGACCCGGTAATCGAGGTTGCGAGTCATCCAGTCGGCGCTACCGATGTAGTACTCGGGGTCGCCCCAGTCGTCTTCGGTAGCGGGGTCGCCCCGTGCGCCGTTCTCGAAGTAGAAGATACGGGAATGCTCTAGAAAGCGGCCGACGAGCGAGTACACCGAGATGTTTTCGCTGATGTCTTCCAGTCCGGGTCGGAGGCGACAGATATCGCGGACGATGAGGTCGATGTCGACGCCTGCCATCGATGCGCGGTACAGTTCGGCGACGATACCGGGGTCTTCGAGTCCGTTGATTTTTGCGACAATGCGGGCAGGCCGACCGGCCTGTGCGTGCTGTGCTTCCCGACGGATGCACCGGGTGAACTCCTTGCGCATGGTCACCGGTGCGATGAGGAGTTCGCGGAACTCCTCGTCCAGCGACGGCCCGGTGAAGAAATTGAACACCTTGGTCAGGTCGCGGCCGATGTCACGGTCGGCGGTCAACAGTCCGAGGTCGACGTATCCCTTCGCCGTCTCGGAGTGATAGTTCCCCGTGCCGATGTGGGAGTACAGTTCGACGCCGTCGTCTTCCTCCCGAACGACTAGCGCCGTCTTCGTATGGGTCTTCAGCCCCACCGTTCCGTAGGCGACGTGGATACCGTTTTCCTCCAGTTTCCGAACCCATTCGAGATTGTTCTGCTCGTCGAAGCGGGCCTTCAGTTCGACCATCACCGCCACCTGTTTCCCGTTTTCCGCGGCTGTTATCAGCGACTGGATAATCTGTGAGTCGCTTGCAGTCCGGTAGATAGCCGCTTTCACCGCCAGAACGTCCGGGTCTTCGGCTGCTGCTGAGAGAAACCGCTGGACGGTGTCCGTGAAGTCGTGGTACGGGTGATGCAGCAAGATGTCTCCGTCCTGAATGCGCCGGAAGACACTCGGGTCCGTCGTATCCGGCCTCCCGAACGACTGCTGTCGGTGACCGTTGAGACGGGGGTGTGGCTGTGGCGTCCACTCGTCCAGCGAGAGGTCCGGTCGGTCAAGGTCGGTCAACTCCGCGAAATCCCGGTAATCCAGCGGACCCGGGAGGTCGTATATCTCGCGCTCGTCGAGACCGAGCTGTGTCGCGAGCGTCGAGCGAATACGGGAGTCGGCGTCGGGAGAGAGTTCCATTCTGACTACCGACGCGAATCGCCGCTGTTCGAGGACGTCTTCGACCATGTCAATGAGGTCCTCGGCAATCTCCTGATTACGTCGGACCTCCGCGTTGCGGGTCAGTCGGAACAGGGCCGTGTCGACGATTTCGACGTTCGGTAACAGTAGATCAAGGTTCGCACGGATGACCTCCTCAAGCAGTACGTATCGAGTATCGTCCCCGAGTTGGACCAACCGCGGCCTGTTCGGCGGAATCTTGATTCGGGTGAACGTCGGGTCCTCGGCGTTCGGATGCCGGGTGAGAACAGCGAGCGAGAGCGACCGATTAGAAATAAACGGGAACGGATGTGCCGGGTCGAACGAAAGCGGTGTCAGGGTCGGCAACACAGACTCCTCAAAGTAGGTTCGCAGTTCAGACTGTTCCGCGGCAGCAGCGTCGTCGTAGTCGAGAATCTCGATACCTTCCGCAGCAAGCGCGGGACGAATCGCGTCGCGGTAACAGCGGGCCTGCGTCGCTAGCATCGGCCGCAGGGTCCCGTGGACCGCCGCCAACTGCTCCTCGGGCGTTCGACCGTCTGGGGCCGTCTCGGTCACGTCGGCTTCTATCTGCTGTTTGAGGCCGCCGATGCGTTTCATCGTGAATTCGTCGAGATTGCGAGTGACGATAGCGAGGAACCGGACCCGTTCCAACAGCGGATTCCGTTCGTCCAGCGCCTCGTGGAGCACGCGCCGCTGGAACGCGAGCGCACTCAATTCACGGTTGAGATACAGCGACGAGTCGGTCAGGTCGACATCCGCTGGCTCGTACGCGGGGATGGCGGGTTCTGAATCGTGGTCCATCGGGTTACGTTGATGTCGGCGGGGCACGCTCCGGGTCGACGATGCTATCGGACGACCGGGCTTCGTGGGTCGTCTCCGGGTCCACCGTGACGAACTCCTGCGTCGAGCACTGGTACGCCGTCAACTGCCCGCCGTAAACGCACCCGGTGTCTAGACCAACCGCAGTAGGTGTCTCGAATGGCTCGGAAAGCACCGTGTGACCGAAGAAGATGCGAGGGTCAGCACGGCGTGTTTCGAACCAGTACGGGCGGTCGTAGCTTCCGTCCGGAACAAGTGAGCGCATGTTCAGCAGTTCAGTCAGTTCGTGCTCCGCGATTGACTTGCGGTGGTCGACGCCACCGTGGACGACCAGCGAATCGTCCCACGAGATTGCCACCGGGAGCGACGCCATCCACGAGAGGTCGTCGTCGGTCAACGACGGAATCGATTTGCGGCCGTCGATGAGTTTCTGCTCGTTGTTGCCACGGACGGTGAGGAAGTTCGGCGTATGCCGGACCATGTCGACGACACCATCGCTGTCCGGACCTTTTCGGACGAGGTCACCAACGAAGACCACGAGTTCGTCCGGGGTGGGGTCTAACCGGCTCAGGAGGCGTTCGAGGGTCGGACGACATCCGTGGACGTCGCCGACAACGTAGATTTCTTCCCATCTGTGACCGCGGATTCGCTGGTGTGGTGCGCCGAGGTCCGGATGAAACGTCGGTGGTGAAGCCATCTATGTAAGGTCGTTTGTGAAACATCGGTGAATCTGGTATAGGTGCTTTATATGAGTTCTATATAGCTGTATGAGAGCGAATATATGCTCGCCACCTGCTGTCGAACCAACCGGCAGTGACTGGTTGCTTCTCAGTTACAACCGGGCGGAAGTGACATCCTGATTTTTCAGTCCTCCGGCTGAATCACGGGTATGCCGACAAGCGATTACACTCCCGCCGACACGTTGCGCCCTGCAACGCCGGCGGGCTATCAGTCACCCCGGCCGCTTCGATACCCGCCGCTGGTGATACTCGGTCTCGTGAGTGTGCTGGTACCGGTCGCTGCGGTGGTGTTCGGCGGCATACTCTGGTACGCCCAGGGAACCGCGCTCGACGCCGTTTTTTCGGTCGACGAAACCGCCACAGGCATCACGTTCACGCTCGCGTCTGGGCTGGTCGCGGTCACATGCATCGGCACGATTGTCGCAGCTACTGTGCTCCATGAACTAGTTCACGGGCTCGCCTATCGATGGTTCGACTACGATGTTTCCTACGGCGTGGCCCCACAGCTCGGCGCGTTTTATGTGGCAGCGTTTCATCAGTTTCAGGAGCGGACTCACAATATTATCGTCGGCATCGCGCCGCTCGTTGTACTCGACGCGTTGCTTCTCCCCGTGTTGTTCGTTCCACTCCCGCTTCTCGCGTTCGCAGCCTTCCTCGCCCTGCTGTTCAATACAGCGGGAGCGGCCGGCGACCTCTACTCAGTTGCAACGCTACTCAGAACGCCCGCGGGGTCACTCACGTATGACAGCGATATCCGCCATTCGTATATTTTCTGTCCTGAAGCGTAACCACGGTTTATTTCGAACAGCAACGCTGTGACAGCGCACTCAAACGCTCGTCATTGGTGGACACTTCCCCCGAAACGCCAGTCCAACAGGCTCAGCGAGTTCGATGATTGTAAGTCACCCCTCGACGGCATCTCTGGTGTGTTCGGCGTCCAGCCCGAACAGCAGTCCGGCGAGAAACAGTAGTTCGTTACCCTGGTAGTACTGTTCGACCACGAAGTTTACCAGACCGATATCCGGCGTGGTGACACCCAACAGCACCAGAACGAGCGCAAGAACGGCAGCAAGTCCAGCGACCCACCGGACAACGATGCCTGAGAGCAGCCCCACCACGAAAACGACAACAGCAGTAAAGAGGCTCATGTTCCACTCCGGCGCGTAGCAGCCGTTGGTCTGACAGCAGTTCCCATAGTTGAGATAACACTTCCGCCGTATATAGTTCTATTAGCAGCAGTGAAGGCAGAGCCACATCACTCGATTTCAGCAACGACACGCGCCAGACAGCCCTCACCCGGTTCGAAGTACGAGTAGTGGTCGGCAACGAGGTCAGTGACATTCACGTCTTGGTAGCCGTCGGGAAGCGGCCCAGCGTCACGCGTTCCAGCGTGGCCGACGGCGTGTGTCCGGTCCGACGCCCGGTACACCCACGAGAGGACCTTGTCGTTCTGGCTGTAGAAGTTCGACACCGGAGCGTCAACAGCCTCGATAGCGTCGCCGTAACGGCCACCTTGCACCACGCTATCGTAGGGAATAGCGCCGCCGAGCAGTGACACCGAAGCAAGCACGTCTGTCGCCCCTTGCTCGGCAAGCACGCGAAGTGTCTCACCGGTCACCCGCGCGCCAAGCGAATGGGCGAGCACGTGGACGGGTCGCCCGTCGGTTTCGGCCCACTCCATTAGCCACTGGGCGAGGAGAGTACGGTTCGCCACTGCGTTGTCCTTGGCCTGCTCCCATTCGACGTCGGAATCCCAACTGTATGCGACAACCGGTGCGGATGTGTACTCTCCGAGCGCTAGCTGCGCTGTGTAGGCATTATCTCGCGCCGTCTCAGCGTCGGTACTGAATCCGTGGACGAACAGGAACACCTCCGACGCGTCGTCGAACGACCACGCGCCCTCGGTCTCAGCGGCCGGTTCCTCGGCTGAGTCGAGAAGTCCGCGCGTAGTGACGACTGGCTGTGAGTTCGGCGCAGTATACTCGCCGGAGTCGCCCTGCAGCGACCAGTACACGTAGGCACCGCCACCCCCAAGCAGACCGAGTCCGCTTCCGAGACCGAGAAGCAGTCGCCGTCTGGTCACACCGGTTTGACTGTCCATAGCTGGTAGCCTGTGGATAGGTCACAGGTGTGCAGATAAGTCAGTTGAGATTGTCGCGCCCGGAAACGGAACACAACGCAAGCGCTGTGGCACAGCCCACAGGCTTCATGTCTTGGCGGGTGGTTACCGGAGCCATGACGACCTGGGACGAGCGATACCGAACGGGGACGTACCCGCAACGTCCGGACCCACATCCAGTGTTAGAACGATACCTGCCGACCTTTCCACCGGGTCGAGCGCTTGACATCGCAACTGGGACCGGGCGCAACGCACTGCCGGTCGCAGCGGCCGGGTACCGCGTCGATGCGGTCGACCAGTCGCGTGCGGGGCTTCAGATTGCCCGTGAAAACGCACGCGCGGCAGGCGTCGAAGGCGATATCGAGTGGCTACAGGCAGATCTCGAATCGTTCGCGTACCCGGCGTCGACGTACGATGTCATTACGATTAGCTTCTATCGGCCCGTCGACCGCCTCCCCGATATCATTGAGGCGCTGGCCGACGGCGGCTGTCTGTTCATTCAGCACCACCTCCGGACGACCGACGACGTGGACGGCGGCCCCTCGGGAGACCGATACCGGTTCGCCTCGAACGAACTGCTCAGGGCGGGACTCGGGCTGACCGTGCTACACTACGACGAGCGAACCACGACGACGGACGGGACGACCGCCGCCACCGCTCAATTGGTCGCCAGAAAGACACAGGGCGGTCGACAGTCGTATCCAGATATCTCAGAGTGACCGCGCCGCGAGATCAACATAGACGGCCATCGACGGCTGGAGTCACAGTTCCTCGATGACTTCGCTGGCGAACGTCGTCATCGCCGCCGCTGGCTCCGCAGCACGAAGCCCAACTATAACATGGTCAAGGCCGTAGTCTTCGAGCCGTCGGAAATACTCTCGGAACCACTCGACGCCGGCCCGATAGCCAAGGTGAAGCGGTTCGGGCTCGGCCGTCGGGTCATCGGCGAACTCGACCTGCAGGGCAATCGTGAACGGCTTCTGTGGCGCGTGACCGCGCCACGTGTCGAGATACGACTCAAGCGTCGATTCGGGAAGGTGGTAGAATATCCAGCCGTCGCCGTTCTCGGCGATCCACTCCGTCGATTGTCTGGCGTTCCCGGTCGGAAACAGCGGGAGCGTATCTGTCGTCGGCTTCGGGAGAACATCCAGTTCACCGTCAATCTGGCCCCAGGAACCCTCAAGCGTCGGGTACTCCTCTCGCCAGAGCGCGCGGAGTGCATCGACGCTTTCACGCACCAGTTGGCCCCGGTTCTCGGGGTCAACACCGAACGCCGGATACTCCGGGTCGCGGTCGCCCGAGGCAACGCCAAGCACGAGACGGCCGTCGGAGAGCCGGTCGACAGACGCGGCCGACTTTGCCACGTGGAGCGGGTGGCGCAGCGGGAGAACAATGCTCGATGTGCCGAGCGCCACTGACTCGGTGTGGGCGGCGACGTGGGACAGCAGCGACCACGGGTCGAAGGCCCCGCCGGCGTCCCCGAACCGCGGCCAGTACGTCGGCACGTCTCGCGCCCAGAGCGCGTCGAACCCGACTGCTTCGGCGTGGCTTGCCAGCCGGAGTTCTGCGTCGATATCCGGCGTCGACTCCGTTTCGTCTGTGAGCGGAAATCCGAGCCCAAACGAGAGCCCGTCCTGCTCGTACAGTCGCCGATACCCGGCGTTCACGTGGTCCACAGCAGTCATCAGGGACCTTTCACGCTGGAGCCGTATTTGCACACGGGTGGCTTGCCCGCTACGGGCCGCCGTCTGTGGTATCGACCGTCACGGTTCCCGCGTGCCCGCTTTGCGGGAGCTGCCAATCGATATGTAGCGCGCGGTCCGGGAACGACGGCTTCGCAACGACTTCCAGCGTCCGGTCTTCCGCCGCCGGTGTGACAGGCGCAGCAATCATCAGTCGGGCTACGTCGGCCCGCGAAACGCTTCCCCAGAGCTTCGCGCCGGGTTCGGCAACGGAGACGGTGTCAGTTCGGGGCCCGTTCGTGAGGACGCCAGGACGGAGAATTGTGTGTCGAACCGGCGCCTCACGGATTGCGGCCTCGGCCGTTGCTTTGGCGCGCTGTATCGGCTGGATGGCAACATCGAAGGCCGCCGCGAGCGGACTGGCCGGTTCGTCGCCGACGCCGATGGCGGATTCCATGACGAACGCCTCCACGCCGGCGTCGACAGCCGCATCGAGTAGATTGGTCGTTCCCGCACCGTCGACGTACTCATTTTGTGACCAGACATCCGTGATGTCCGACCCGACGGCGCTCAGGACGACATCGACATCCGACAGCGAATCGGTCAGCGCAATCGGATTCAGCAAGTCGTCGACGACAACCTCGTCAGCGCCGGCCGCCTGCAGGTCGTCTGTTTTTGCCGAGGTGCTGGTCAATGCCCGGACCGTCGGCACACGCGAACTGAGCAGTCGGAGCGTCGCTCGCCCAGTCCCACCGCTGGCTCCGGCGACGAACACAGTTTCCACGTCAGAAGGGTCCATACCGTAGCTAGGAGCTGCCGGTACATGATTGGCTTGGCCTGTGTCACCGGCAGGAAACCACTGAGACGGTCACAGAACGTAACGCGTCCGCCGCGGTTGTAGTTACCGAGGCGTTCAGTCGTCACACGGCGGCGTCTGCTTCGGCGACGTGTCTTCGAACCGGCGGTAGAGCCGGCGAAGCTCCATCCGGATCGTCACGCGCTCGATGAGGGCAAAGCCCGCAACGACGACGAGGAAGCCGACAAGCGTCCACAGTGACACCGACGAGCCGAGCAGGACCCAGCCCATGAGCGCGGCGAATATCGGCACGACATAGGCGACCAGGTTCGCACGAACCGGGCCGATGCGATTGATGAGGCCGAAGTAGATGGCGTAGGCGACTGCCGTCGAGGGAATGCCCACAGCCACGATGCTCGCAATCGTCTCCGGGCCGATGCCGATGACGGCCGTGGGTGGCTCCCCGACCAGCAGGCTTGCGACGTGGAGGAGCACCGCGCCGACGGCCATCGCCCACGCAGTCAGCGGAGTACTGTCCATCTGCGGACCGACACGCTGGAGCAGCACGCTTCCCAGCGCAACGGCCGCGGCCGCCCCGAGGACGAGCAGTTGCCCGATAGCGCTCGCGTCGGTGAACGTCGACGGCGACGGCTGTACGATGAGGATAACGCCGCTCAGCGCGACACCGATACCGAGCGCGCCGAGCCACGAGAGTCGGTCGCCCAGCAGCCACCAGGCGAAGACGGGGGCGAGTATCGGGTTCAGACCGTACATCACGGACGCCGCTGCAGGCGTTGTCGCGCCCTGGCCAAGGAACAACAGGCCGTTGTTGAGCGCGATCAGGAACAGCGCCGCCATCCCGATACCCACGAAGTCGCCGCGAGTCCGGGGTAGCCACGTCGACCGGGGCCGGGTAAAGACGATGTAGCCAAGCAACGTCACCGCCGCCAAGTCGAACCGGAGGCCAGCAAACAGCACCGGTGGCAGCTCACGAAGCCCGGTTTTGATTGCGACGAACGAGCCACCAAACAACACGGCGAGCAGGACAAACAGTGCGCTGTCGCGGTAGCGAGCCGGGATTGAGGGACGCTCAGTGACCGCGGACCGCAGCATAGGCCAGGTCAGTTGGACCACCCGTCAGAACAAAAATATCTCATTACCAATTCAAGGGGTCGAAATGTGAAGAGGGCTGTGGGAGACGTGGTGTCACGGACCGACAGCCGATTAGCAAACTCGACCGAGAAACTCCGACGCCGACTTAGTCCCACGCGGCCGGCCCGAAATCCGGGTCGACACGTCGGTCGACAGTATCGATATTGTCGATACGGTCGATGTCGGCGTCCGTCAGCGACAGGTCAAGGCTCGCCAGATTGTCCGTAATGTGGGCTTCACTCGTAGCCTTCGGAATCGCCGTCACACCCTTCTCACGGAGCCACGCGAGGCTGACCTGCGCTTCGCTGGCGTCGTGGTCGTCGGCGATGGCTTCGATGACATCGTGACCGAACACTTCACCGCGGGCCAGCGGCGAGTACGCGACCAGTTCGTAGTCCTGTTCGGCCGCGTGCTCACGGAGTTCCGACTGCTGGAGGAACGGGTGCGTCTCGACCTGATTTGCGAACACCGGAGCATCGAGCACGTCCATCGCCGTTTCGACGTGGTGCGGTTCGAAGTTCGAGACGCCGACGTTGTCGATAAGGCCGCGGTCGACGAGTTCGTCGAACGCAGGTAGCGTCTCTTCAGGCTCATACTCGCCCGCCGCCCAGTGAACGTACAGCAGGTCCACCGAATCGACGCCGAGTTTGTCGAGGCTCTCCTCGGTCGTCTCGATCACGTCGTCGTGCGAGAGATTCGATATCCAGACCTTCGTCGCCAGGAAAATATCGTCGCGGTCCACGTCAGCGGCAGCGATACCGTCGCCGACTGCGCTTTCGTTGTCGTATGCCTGTGCGGTGTCAATATGTCGGTAGCCGGCCTCCAGCGCCGTCCGAACGCTCTCGGCACACTGTTCTGCGTCTTCATTCTGCCAGGTACCGAGGCCGAGCATCGGCATACCGCTCGCTCGTGGACCTCCATCTGTCGGGGACTGTTGCTGAGTCATTATTGAGTACTGATGCTTGCGCCATTAAGCCGTTTGGAAGGCGGCGGGTAGCACCGACTATCGGACGGTCTGCAAATAAGCCGGCTCTCGCAGGGAACACGGGGACGGTCAGAAGCCGTACGACCCGAAAATCCAGAGCGCGACCACAGGCGCCACAGCGAGGAGCAAGCCGAGAACGCCCGTGCCGAGAACGGTCTCCCAACCAAGGTCCCAGAGCGATTTCCCGTACCGCCACAGTTGAACCGTAACGTAGACACCAGCGGTGACCACGCCCCCGAGCAGCAGAAACGGCGGAACCCCGAGTGACGGAAACGACGGGAAACCGACCGCCGGAAACGGCTCCGACCCACTCGAAGCTGCGAAATCAAGGCCGATGCCGACAGCGCCGACAGCGGTGGCCGCGACGACATACGAGATGCCCGCGACCACGTGTCGGAGGACTCCGGCCAGCGCAAGGGACTCTGCGTCGGTCGGCAGGACCGCCGGCGACGCATAGCTCCCGACGCCAGTGTAGAGGAACGGGACCGTTAGAACACCGACGGCGGCAGCGTACGGAAGGACCGACGAGATTGCGACGATGAGAACCGCCACGGTCAGGGCGTATGTGCGTCCGGTCGCGTCTCCGAGAACCAGCAGCGGCACGAACAACACGGCAGCGCCGACCACCGTAAACAGACAGATCGGGACAGAGTAGGGCCGGAACCGTCGGAGAAAGCGGGAAACAGGCATGCCAGTGCCGTTTCGGACCCAGGCGCATAGCTTTTCGGCTCTATAGCGAGCGGGGAGTCGGCATGCTTTTACTTTCCGTTGTAGTATCATTTCAAAAGAATATCACTATCGTGGGCAAAGCGCGCTATCACCGAGTCCTGTCCGGACCGTCTCTACCCGCTGATTGCCGGACTCTATCAGACCGCGTTCCCGCCCGACACGACAGAAGGAGCCGCAGCATCGGCCATTCTGGACCGTGAGGAAGGCGTGCCGGCGTCGCTCCCGGCGGCAGCGCTCGAACACGTGCAAGTTCTCCCCCAACGGACGGATCTCCTCGAACACCTGCCGACCAGCGGGACCGCCGCCGAGTTCGGTACTGGAGACGGTTCTTTCACCGAATCAATCAGCAGGGTCACGCGGCCGGAAACGCTCTATCTGGTCGACCAGTGGGACAACGACGAAGAGCGGCAGGCTGTTAAGCAACGATTCAGCGGTCATCAGGGCACTGTACATCTGCGGGACGCTGAGCCGATTACCGTGCTCCGTGAGACCGACACTGACTCGCTCGACTGGGTGTACATCAACAGTTCCCACGAATACGAGGCCACGCTGGCCGAACTCAGAGAGAGCCAGCGAGCAGTCGCAGATGACGGGTACATTACGGGCGACGACTACAAAATCGTGAACGGCGTCATCCCTGCCGTCCACCAGTTCTGTTCAGAGACCGACTGGCGGCTGGCGTCTCTCACGCTTGAAACCCATGGGCGACGGAGTTACGCGCTCCACAAGCCGTAAGCGCTGTATCCGCAGCGAAATCCAGTGACGCAAGCGGCGCTATCAGCCAGACGGTTTATGTGGCCGGACGGATTTGACCCTGTATGACAGATTTCGGATTACAGGTGCGGATGCTTGTCGTCGGTGCGGTTCTGTTCGCGTTCTACGTTTTCGCCGGAACGGCACTGTCGGTGCTGTTAGGCCTGCCGCTTGTCCCGGTGCTCCTCGTCGGCATCCTCGTCGTGCCGGCGATCCAGTACAAGCTCGGGAAGTGGCTGGCACTCCGTGGCGCGGAGGAGATGCCGGACGACCAGCGGTTCGGCTACGTCCACCAGATGGTCCGGCGGCTCTGCAGAGATATGAGTATCGAGGAGCCGCGACTGATGGTGATGGACATGGGCGTGCCCAACGCCTTCGCCGTCGGCCGGAAAGGTGCGGGTGTCGTCGTCGTGTCGAGCGAACTGATGCAACTGCTGGACGATGACGAACTGGAGGGCGTCATCGCGCACGAACTGGCACACATCAAGAACCGGGACGTCATCACAATGGTCGTCGGGCAGTCCATCGGAATGCTCGTCGGCTACGTCGCTTACTTCGCAGTGCTGTTCGGCGGCGAGCGAAACATCGGTTCCTGGATCATGGCGATGATCGCCTCCTCGCTCGCGAACGCGCTGGTCATGGTGTTCGTGCTGGCGATTTCGAGGTATCGGGAATACGTCGCCGACGCGGACGCGCGCCGCGCCATCGGCACCGGCGAGCCGCTGGCCCGTGCGCTCGAAAAAATCTCTCGCGGTGCGGAGGGGCGGGAATCAGCCGTCGACGACAGCATGAACGCCCTCTGTATTTTCAACGCCGACAAGGGGCTGTTCGAGAAGCTGTTTTCGACCCACCCGCCGACGGAGAAGCGAATCCAGCGGCTCCGGTCCTGAACGAGGAGCTGCCTCGGCGCGGTCTGGTCGGACATCCCAACAAACGCCCCGTACAGCTCTCTGCTAACTGGCCGCTTATCAGCGTCGAGCCGAAAGTAGCGATATGTCTGATACAATGCAAGCGGCAGTCGTACCCGAGCCAGGGGATGACTTCGAGGTCGTCGAACGAGACGTACCCGAGCCGGACCCCGGCGAGGTACGGGTCTCGGTCGACGCCTGTGGCATCTGTCACAGCGACGTGTTCGCCAAAGAAGGGACCAACCCGGTCGTCTCCTATCCGCGGGTTCCCGGCCACGAGGTGGCGGGCCACGTAGACGCCGTCGGCGACGCTGTCGACGCCTGGGACGTGGGCGACAGAGTCGGCGTCGGCTGGCACGGCGGCCACTGTTCGACGTGTGACCAGTGTCGGCAGGGGAACTTCCTCCAGTGTGAGAACGGTGAAATCACTGGGCTGAGCTACGACGGCGGGTACGCGGAGTACATGACCGCACCGTCGGAGGCGCTCGCAAAGATTCCGGAATCACTTGATGCGGCGGCCGCGGCACCGCTCCTCTGTGCGGGCGTGACGACGTTCAACGCGCTGCGGAACAGCGATGCGAACGTCGGCGACCTCGTCGCCGTGCAGGGTGTCGGCGGCCTCGGTCACCTCGGTATCCAGTATGCACACGCGGCTGGCTTCGAGACGGCCGCGATCTCCCGAACGCCCGAAAAAGAATCGCTGGCGAAAGAGCTTGGAGCCGACCACTTCATTAACGCGGCGGAGACAGACGCCGGGCAGCGACTGCAGGAGCTTGGTGGGGCCGATGTGGTGCTGGCGACGGCACCGTCGAGTGACGCCATCAGTTCCATCGTCAGCGGCATCGGTGTCGACGGCTCCGTCGTGGTTGTGGGCGTCCCCGGCGAACCGGTAGCGGTGAGCGGACAGCAACTCGTCCAGACCCGGGGCGCTGTCGAGGGCTGGGCCTCCGGACACGCACGCGACTCACAGGACACGCTTGAGTTCAGTTCGCTTCGCGACATCGCACCGGAAATAGAGACCTACCCGCTCGAAGAGGTGAATGAGGCCTACGGCCGGATGATCGACAACGAAGCACGATTCCGGGCCGTGCTTGAACTGTAATCGGGCAGGTCGCGACACCGGCGGGAACACGTATTCCAGCGACACACCCAGCCGAAGCGACGACCTTCCGCCGTGATATCCCGGAGAGCAACGCCTTTGTCTGTGGGTCAAGAACCCGTATTCAATGGACGGCACCGCCGACGACCGCGTCTATTACGTCATCAGCGACCTCCACATCGGCGGCGACGAACAGCTAGAGGACGTGGAGTTTCTGGACGAACTGCTTGATTTTTTATCGCGGCTAGAGACCACCGACGAGGACGTCGAGCTACTCATTAACGGCGACGCGTTCGGGCTGTGGGAGTTCACCGGGATGTCGGGACTGGAGAAGTTCGATGTCCTCGAAGCGACCTATCCGTCGCTGTTCGAGCAGTTGCAAAAGACCGGCGAGAACATCGAAATAACCCTGATCCCAGGGAATCACGACCACGAACTCGCGGCCTATGACGAGTACGCGGAGCGGTTCGCGGCGTACAACGTCAATCTCGTCCAGTCGAAGTCAATTACCCGTCCGGTCGGGGACCAGGCCATCCACTTCGAACACGGCAATCAGCAGGACCCCAACAACCGCATCGAAGACTGGGGCGACACCAACGTGACGCCGCTTGGCTACTACTACAACACGCTGGTGACGAGTCGGGCCGGCCAGCTCTCGGACCGGGGTCGGTACAACTGGCTCAAGGACGTGCAGGCGGTGACGCCAACGGAACGAGTCCCGGTGTGGATGCTCTCGAAGTACTTCTACCGGGAAATGAACCCGCTGTTGCGGTACGCACTCGTCCCGTTCCTGCTGTTGTTCAACGTTAGTGCTATCCTGGCGATTCTGGCGGCGTTGAACCTGCTCGGAGTCTGGTCGGCACCGGTCGAAACGACAACGTCGTTTCTGGGCCAGTTCGGCACCGTCGGGACCGCCATCTGGGTGCTGCTCGTGGTGAATGCGTCGCTGGCCGGGCTCCTGTTGCTCGTGGGCATCCCGCTGTATCTCCTTCGACGGGATATCAAGAAGACCATCAATCGCTTTGGCGTTTTCGAGACAGACCTCACAGTCGACACTCAGACGACGTACAAGGAAGCCGCCCGCGAAGTGTTCGACGAAAAGGAAGACGTGGTTGTCTTCTGCTACGGCCACACGCACCGACCGAGCGTGCAGTCAGTCGACGGTGGGTTAGTCGTCAACAGCGGGACCTGGCTCAAACGGCTCCACCGTCGGGACGGTGTCATCGGGCTGCTTCCCCCGGTGTTTTACCCCTCGTACCAGCTCTGTGCGGTCCGTATCACGGCCGAAGCGGGGCAGGTAATCGTCGACTACGAGGAAGTACAAAAGCCCAGCCCCAGTCCTGAGGAGCTAACACTCACTGAGCGCCTGCTGACGCTCGGTCGGAAACCTGACATCGAACTACCAGAGCGTGCGGTCGTGGAAACCGAGCAGTCGGTGTCTGCACCGGAGCCGGCTGAGCAAGAATTAGACTGATACAACGGAGCGTGGTCGCTGGCGGAGGGAGACTAATGAAGAGGCTTTTTGACACCCCATTGTTGGTGTATCCACTGAGAGGGTACATTCATGCCTTCGTGTGTGATTGATGTCTATCAAGCGTCAGACGGAGGGAAAGTGTTTGCTCCCGAAACGGAGGTTATGCAGAAAAGTCTATTACATACGACTGTAATGGCTACGTATGAGCAATACCGCGGACGATGGTCGGGCTGACGGGTCGCCACCGTCCACGGCAGAGTTCACACCGGAGCGAGTGCTCTCGGTGTTTCAAGATCGGGCGGACCAGGCGAAACCGTTGACGGCAACCGATGTGATGGACGCACTCGGCTGTTCCCGGAAAACGGCACACAACAAGCTCGACGTACTCGTGGAACGAGGGGATCTGGAAACGCGGAAAGTCGGGGCACGGAGTCGGGTCTGGTGGATCCCGTTCTCCCAGCTTGTCGGCTCGGGCGCGGAACCCCAACAGGGACGAGAGCCCCCGGTCGAGCACAGCATCGCCGACGCGGACCTGCCGGGGACGGGGGATGTACTCGACGACCGGCGTGCGGCGCTACGGGCTGCGTACGACTATCTCCGCGAAAACCCCGACACCGATGCCGGGAAACTCATTACCGAAGTGTTTCAGGAGCATCCGGCGGGGTACAAGACCGCTGACGAGTGGTGGGACGCTATCGGGCCTGCGCTGGAGGACCTCCCACAGGTTGACCTGGCTGTCGACCACGGACACGTCTGGCACTACGTCGGTGGGTGAGTTCACCGATGCCAGAGGAAAAGCCGACGGAACAGTCGGACGTAGCGGAAGAGACGGAGTCGGAGACAGCAGAGGTGTACGCCTCCCGTAAAGAGCAGCGCTACCCAATCTCCTCGTACACCCCGGTCGCATACGATAACCTCGAGGCGGCACCGGAGAGCGACGACCATCCAGACACGGGGACCGGCGGGCGGTTCAGAGAACTCTCGTTGCCGAAAGTACCGAAGCTCCGCCATGTCGTGGGTCCCAGCGCGATCATGCTCGGGGCGTCGCTCGGCAGCGGTGAGACGCTGTTCTGGCCACATCTGGTCGCCAGCTACGGGTGGGGGCTGTACTGGCTGTTCCTCGTGGCCGTCTGTCTCCACTTTGTCATCAACACAGAGATACAGCGATGGACCCTTGCGACCGGTGAAAGCGTGTTTCGAGCGTTCGAGCGAGTGCACCCGGTCCTCCCACTAGCCATGCTTATAGGCGGGTTCGTCAGTCTCGGCTGGCCAGGGTGGGCTGCGAGCGCCGCACGAATCGGGGCCGAAGGGCTCGCCCTCGGCACGTACGACTTCGCCGGCGTCGACATCGTTGGCTGGCGACTGTTCGGCATCGGGCTCATGGTGTTCATCTGGGTCACATACC